>JANSWS010000088.1 GCA_024743355.1 bacterium | reverse complement strand
GTTTTCGAAGGGCTATGGCAGCACTTCGCCAGACATCATGTTGTCACGGTAAACCAAGGATCTGACAGGTGTGCCATCGAAAGTGACGCTGACCAACTAGGCTCACCTCAATAAACCCAGTCGTTAAACGCAGTCGTCAGAGAAAAGCGATGGTTTGCGATGTCGGACACCATCAGAGGCGCTCTGATAACGCTCACGACTACGATTATAAGGATCCTCCGCAATCGAATGTACCGCACAGACTGCGGGGGCGGCATTTTGGCGCGAAGTTCGATTCTACGCTATAGCCGGTTGCGTAACGGAAGACTATCTAGCATAGTGGAGCATCCAGCCGCGGAGTGGCAGCCCTCTTTCAGCGTCTGGTGAAACAAGAATTTGATCATTGCTCTAGGCTAACGGATCGTCCCAGTATGAATCACAAGTTGTACTTCATCGTTTTCGCGTTCTGCTTCGGATGGAACGCAGCTGCCTACGCTCAAGAATCACCGGCAGGTGCCTTTAAAACACTGCCAGGCTTTGAAGTCGAGCTGATTCACAATGTTTCGGCCAGCGACCAGGGTTCCTGGGTGTCTTTGTGCGTCGATGACAAAGGGCGAATTATCGCCAGCGACCAATACGGGTTGCTTTATCGCGTCACCTTGCAAGAGGGCCAGCCCGCAAGTGTCGAGAAGTTGGCTGTGAACATTGGTATGGCCCAAGGCATGCTCTACGCATTCGACTCCCTCTACATCAACATCAACGCTGGCAAGAAAGATCGCGAGGGCACCGACGCTCTAGGGCCGGGAGTGTATCGTTTGAGCGATACGACCGGCGACGACCAGTTTGATAAGATCGAGTACATCGTGCCAATGTCGGACAACGCCGGCGAGCATGGACCGCATGCCCTAGTGCTCTCTCCCGATGGTACGCAGATCTATTTTTGCAGTGGCAATCAAGTCGACGTGCCGGAGAGTGCGACGGGCGGTCCTGTACCACGCCTGTGGGACGAAGACCATTTGCTGGGGAGAATGCCAGACGCGCGTGGTCACATGCGTGGACGGCTTGCACCAGGCGGCTGGATTTGTCGCATGGATCCGGATGGATCCAATGTCGAGCTAGTGGCTACCGGATTTCGCAACGAGTATGACATTGCCTTCAATCGGGATGGCGAACTCTTCGCCTACGATGCCGACATGGAGTGGGATATCGGGTCGCCCTGGTATCGCCCCACACGTGTCAACCACGTGATTAGCGGCGCTGAGTTCGGCTGGCGAAATGGCACGGGCAAATGGCCGGATTACTACGGCGATAGTTTTGGCGCCGTAGTAAACATCGGTCCCGGATCCCCCACAGGCATCGTCTTCGGCTATGGAGCGGATTTTCCAAGCAAGTACCAGGATGCCCTTTATATCTGCGATTGGAGTTACGGACAGATTCACGCCGTGCATCTCCAGCCGGCCGGCGCGTCGTATCAGGCTAGCTTTGAAACCTTCCTAACTGCGGCACCGATGGCGGTCACCGATGTGGTTATCCGAAAGCAAGACGGTTGTATGTATTTTGCCGTGGGCGGTCGGCGTACAGCTTCAGGACTCTACCGCGTGCGTTATTCTGGCGAAGCCCAACCGGATCCGGTTGAGGCGGATGCGGCAGAAGCCGCGCTCGCCCGCGAGCTGCGTCATCAGTTGGAAGCTTTCCACGGTCGGCAGGATCCCGCTGCGATTCGTCTGGCAATGGAAAATCTCGGGAACCAAGACCGGGCCCTGCGTTTTGCGGCTCGGATTGCTCTCGAGCACCAACCCGTGGAAGCTTGGAGAGCGGCCGCTCTCGAGCTGACGGAACCGCGAGCGGTGATCAACGCAGCCTACGCCCTGGCCCGAACCGGCTCCAAACAGGATCAAGGGCAACTGATTGACAAGCTGACCCAGATCGAATTTGGCTCGCTCCCAACTTCAACGCAACTGGAGTTATTGCGAGCTCTGGGATTGGTTTGGATGCGTTTGGGCGAACCCGACCAGAAACAGACTGAGCAGGCCATCCGACAGTTAAACGCATTCTTTCCAGCCAAGAATTCGCTGGTGAACCGGGAGCTAGCAGCGGTGCTCGTCTATTTGAAAGCACCCGAGATTGTGCCCCGAGTCGTCCAGCAACTGCGTCAGGCAAACGCCCAGGAAGACCAAATCCATTTCGCTTTTTGCCTGCGTGAAGTCGAGCAGGGTTGGGATGCCGAATCGCGACGTGACTATTTTCGTTGGTTCTTCGATGTGGCCAGTGCTCGCGGAGGCGCGTCTTTTGGAGGCTTTCTATCCAACATTCGTGATGCAGCACTCGAGCGATTGACTGATTCTCAAAAGGCAGAACTCGGTGATTTGGCTGGGCCGATGCCCGCACCTCGCGACCCATTGGCGGATCTGACTCCACGCGAGCAGGTTGCCGAATGGACAACTGACGGATTGATGGCCGAGCTGGAAAAATTGAAGGTTCAGCCAGATTTTGAAAAGGGCCGTGAGTTGACGGCCACCGCCCAGTGCTTCAAGTGTCATCGCTTTAACGGCTTGGGTGGTATCCAAGGGCCGGATTTGACGGCTGCAGGGCAGCGATTCAACGAGAAGGATTTGCTGACCACGATCATTGAGCCCAACAAAGAGGTTAGTGATCAGTATCAAGCCACACAATTCCTGACCGACGATGGGGTCGTGGTAGGCCGCGTAGCAAATTTGAACGGCAATCGGCTGCAGATTGTTACCAACATGCTGGCACCGGGTGACTTCACCAGCATCAACGCCGACGAAATCATCGAAAGCAGACCATCACCGGTTTCCATGATGCCGGCGGGATTGCTGGATACGTTTCGCCCGGAAGAGGTTGCTCAGATATTGGCCTATCTTCGCAGCGGTGGAAAGGCGGATAGCGAAATCTACCAATAGCCTTGATGGAGCTGCTTGTCAGGAGGCTAGTTGATGGAACAGGAGAAAACAGAGAGAACAGAGCGGTTTGCTTACTCTGTTTCATCGACCCCATCTCCGCTCCAATCAACGAAGACTCCCCTGTGATTCGGCTCGCGAAAGCCCTTAAGCGAATGGCAATTAGCGCGGCAGTGGGGGCAGCGGAATGCCACCAACGCCACTGACTGTTTGCACTTCGCCATTTCCAACCTCCAAGATCGGCGGCATGGACTTGGTGGGTTGCGGAGCGCCAACGTTTTCGCCCAGGTAGCTTTGCCAGGCATCGATATCCCCACCGTGGGATTCTCCCGTCAAACTGGCCAGACTCTGGGCGACACTGAATTGGATCGCTGGACTTTTGTCTTCCAGCAAGCCTCCCAGGCTGCGCAGCACCTCAGGTTCATTGAATCCGCCCAGAGCCAGAATCGCTTCTTGTCGGACGCTGCTGCTCTCATCGGCTTGAGCCATGGACAGCAGCATGTCTCGCGCGGCAGTGCCGCCACGCTGACGCCAGGCTTTACAAGCCATCATACGAACCTTGTCGACTTCATCGGTCGAAGCCGTGTTCAGGGCTCGTTCGGCGGCAGGTGAGTCTATTTTTGGGATGATCTGAGCCGCGGTGGCTCGCAATTCCGGGCTCGCATCTTCACGTACGATGAGTTCGAGTCGATTGGCCCATTCCGATTGCTCCTCGGCACTCATTTTGCCGAGCTTTCGCTCCAGTTTGCGGAGTTCGCTCAGACGATCCTCGTATGTGGGACCATGCTCGCGGTCTTTCTTCCAGGTGGACAAATAGTAGGGATTGATGCGTTTTAGTTGATAAAACGGGCCATCCATACAACCTACCAACAAGGTCAGCAGGCATATTGCACCTAGGCTATAAGTTTTTCGATTCATTCCTGACTCGGTTCGCAAAGCAATGAATTTCGGCTGACGCTGCTCCTTGTACCGCGCAAGGGATCGGATTCAAAAGCAGTTTCTGGAATGGGCATGCCTATCGAGAATCGCGCGAAGTAAACGCCAGAGTGGACCGATAGCAAACATGCCCCCGCGACGGCTAGACCAAAGATCCCAAATTCATCAAAAGGGCAACAGCAGCAGTCATGCACAAACCGGTGCTGCGAGAAAAGCCAATGCTGCTATTGAGTGACCGCATGTTTGGTACATTGAGTGATTCGGCTATGTAACGCGAAACAAGCCGTTCGACGAAATCTATCAGTATCTTTTGCAACGCGTTTTCACTTTTGCAGCGCAGGTTTTCATGAAACTCACGTTCCTGGGTGCGAATCGGCAGGTGACCGGCTCGCGGTATTGTCTAGAGGCGGATGGAAGTCGGCTTTTGATCGATTGTGGGCTGACGCATGAACGCGAGTTCCTGAAACGCAACTGGGAATCTTGCCCGATAGCAGCGAACAGCTTTGACGCGGTCTTGCTCACGCACGTGCACATTGACCATAGCGGGTTGCTGCCAAAATTTGTTCGTGAGGGGTTTTCGGGACCGATTTACGCGACGGTGCCTTCCGAGGACCTATTGGAAATCATGCTGCGAGATTCGGCTCGGATTCATGAGGAGGATGCCAAATACAAGAAACGCCGGCATGAAAAGGAAGGTCGACGCGGCAAGTATCCTGAAGTTCCACTCTACACAGAGCGCGATGTAGAGCGCGTTTTGCCACTGGTCGAGGGTGTCGAGTACGGCCGTCAGATTCATATCGGCAATCACTTCTCGGTGCGATTCCTGGACGCCGGACATATTCTCGGATCGGCGTGCATTGAAGTCATCGCTCGAGAAGCAGGTGAGAGTCGAACCTTTGTTTTCTCCGGGGATATCGGGCAATGGGGGCGTCCATTGCTCAACGATCCCAGCACCTTCGAACACGCTGACTTTGTCGTCATGGAGTCCACCTACGGGGATCGCAACCATCCTGAGGCTGGTGATATTGATTCGCAAATGGAGGCAATTATCAATCGAACGCTGGACCGGGGTGGGAATGTGGTGATTCCGACTTTCGCAGTCGAGCGTGCCCAGGAGTTGTTGTTTCATATCGGCCGGCTGGTGCACGACAAGAGGATTCCAGAAGTCCCCGTGTACCTGGACAGTCCGATGGCCGTCGACGTGACGCAGGTTTATACCTCGCATATTCGGCACATGGACGACGAAGCCAAGTCACTGTTGTCGGGATTGGGTCCGTCCATGGAATTGCCCGCTTACATGAAATTGGTGCGCACCGCGGACGAGTCCAAAGCGATCAACTACGATCGTCGGCCGTCGATCATTATGTCTACCTCCGGCATGTGCACCTCGGGTCGTATCAAACACCATCTGCGACAGAATATTTCGCGGTATGAAAGCACGATTTTGTTTGTGGGTTTTCAAGCCCGCGGCACTTTGGGACGCCTGATACTAGACGGACGCGAGGAGGTGCGAATTCATGGAGCGAACCGGCCTGTTAAGGCAGACATCGAACAGATTTTTGGATTCTCCGGACATGCCGATCAAGACGATTTAATGCGCTGGCTCGGCAGTTTGCAGTCGGCACCGCAGCAGATCTTCTTGACCCACGGTGAAGAAAACGCCTCTCTGGCGCTCGCCGAATTAATCGAGCATCAACTCGGCTGGAAAGTGTCAGTACCGACCTACGGGGAATCCTTTTCGATCGACCTTGCACAACAGCCTCCCAGGCAGACCAAACGCGAGTTGCTGCGTTCGACGGAGCCTCAGCCGCAGATTTCTCCGGATCCCGAGACGCAGGCCTTCACGGATGCCATGCGGATTGAAGCCGACTTTGACTTCCTCAACACTCCGCCTGTGACTAGCGATGACTTTATTCACGGCGAAGCCTGGCGCGTGCTGCGCATTCAGAGTGACGTCATTCATGGTGTCGAGATGATGACGCGAGCTCTGCGCGGTGTGGGGCATGCGGTTTCCGTTTTTGGAAGTGCGCGAACTCCGATTGACCACTCGGATTACCAAGCGGCAACCGAGATTTGTCGGAGACTGGGGGAAATGGGCACCGGCATCATCACCGGAGGCGGGCCGGGAATCATGGAGGCCGGGAATCGCGGAGCGCGAGAAGCCAAGGCCCGATCCATCGCCTTGAATATCAACTTGCCAGAAGAGCAGTGTGTCAACCCATACGTCGATATCCATTACACGTGCCATTACTTTTTTGTGCGAAAGATGTTATTCGCCAAGTATGCTCAAGGCTTCTTGATCTTCCCCGGAGGCTTCGGAACGCTTGACGAGCTATTCGAATCCCTGACCCTGATTCAGACCCAAAAACTCAATCGCTTCCCCGTAGTGCTTTATGGTGAAGATTATTGGAATCCGCTTATTCAGTGGTTGACCCAGGAAACATTTCATCGAGGCTTCATTGACGAAGTGGACCTGCGGCGATTTGCGGTAGCCAACTCTGCGGACGAAGCCCTGGCTTACTTTGCCGACCTGTGGAGCAATGGTGACCGCTCCAACGCATTGACAGATTAGCGGGCATCCAATTTGCAATCGTCTAAGGAACCTATCGGAGAACCATCAGCCGTTCGGCGTTAGCCTCGTCTTGACCCACTTCTTGACAGTCACGCAAGCAAAAAAGCCATTCAAAACTCGTGCTCGTGCTCGTGCTCGTGCTCGTGCTCGGAAGTACGTCGATTATATTTTTGCCAGATATATCGATTGCCTCCCGGGCTTGCATTATCATACGTTTCCAAGCACAGTGGCCAACAAGAAGTACTGGCGCTATCCGAGTCTGGAAGAAAGGAAAGTGACTTGCAGGTTTTCCCCATGGATTCCAAGACGATTTGGAAAAGAATGGTTCAAGTCGCAGCCGGGGCGCTAGTGCTGGGCTTAACTACTCTGCCGAGCTTGGCGCAACGTCGCTATGCGGCGTCGGATAACATGAGCGGCTTTGTGCATTGGATTGAGTTATTCGATGCCGATAGTCGTCGCATTGATCCCCGCGACCCCGCCGCCAAGCCCTACTCGCCGGAGAAGACCTGCGGCCGTTGCCACGATTACACAACCATTTCTCATGGTTGGCATTTCAACGCGGTTGATGATCAGGCCCATCACGGCAGGCCAGGTCAACCCTGGGTTTGGAGTGATGAACGCACGGGCACGCATCTGCCGCTGTCGTATCGGGGATGGAAGGGGACTTACAATCCCGATGAATTGGGAATGACGCGATGGGAAGTGGCCGCGAAGTTAGGTGGCTACATGCCGGGAGGTGGCGTCGGTTCCGCCGAATCCGTCGCACAGGACAGTGCGGCGACGGAGCAGCCTGAGTTTCAGCCGGAGCAAAGGGCTTCCGTAACGGGACCACTTCCGGTCGATTGCATGATGTGTCATCACAACACCGGCAGCGGTTACAGCCCCTTTGTGTGGACTGAGCAGATAGAGCAACAGAATTTCGCTTATGCTCCCACCGCGGCAGCCGGGCTTGCGAGGGTTAGTGGCGGCATGAGTCGTATTGCGGATGACTTCGATCCATCGGCGGAAGGGGCTGCCGACAAGCTACCCAAGCTGGAATACGATATCGATCGGTTTGCCAGTGATGGAAAAGTCTTTTTCGATCTCGTTCGCGAGCCTAAGAACGATTCTTGTTACTATTGCCACACGAACATGCCCGCTGATGCGGTCACGGGACAGCGGTGGTTGCACGATGAGGATGTTCATCTGCAGGCGGGTATGTCCTGCGTCGACTGCCACAGGAATGCGCTGGACCACCATATGGTGCGTGGCTTCGACGGGGAAGTGCATCCAGCTGGTAGCTTGGTGGCGGCTTTGTCTTGTCAAGGCTGTCACATGAGTCAGCCCGCGGACGCCATGGGGGAGCCTGGAGTGTGGGAGAAGAGCGATTTGGCCAATGTGGGTAGGCTCGGTGCTCCTCTGCCTCAACATCGTGGGCTGCCACCACTGCACTTCGAAAAAATGACCTGTACGGCCTGTCATGCGGGGCCGGCGCCCGAAACTCAGCTGGGGCGGCAAATGAATTCCATTGCTCACAGACTGGGCGAACACTGGAAGCGCACGGGAGAAGAACAACCCGGGATCGTTGCTGCGATCCATTTGCCGGTGAGCTACTCAGACACTTCTTCCGAGCACTCTGCGGGAGAGGAAGCTGCGGATACAAGCGGAACATCTGTTTACACGCCGCATCGACTGATGTGGCCTTCGATGTGGGGGACACTCGGCGAGGATGGTTTTCAAGTACTGCATCCAGAGCAGGCTTACGCGCTGTTGAAGAAGCCGCTGAAGGTGCGGCGAGAGTTCACGGAGGAACTGGCCGATGTTTCCCTGAGTCTCACCGAGCGGAAAGAGCTGCTTGGCGAGGACCGCGCCCGCGTGAAAGATGAGGAACGCACCGCGGAAGAGAATGCCAAGCTCCAGGCTGCGGAGGCGGAAAAACGCAAAGCACAGGTTAGCGAACGCATGGTTGCGGCATTGGAGGCCTTGGAAGAAGAATTCCCGGGTAAGCAAGCGGTGTTTGTCAGCGGAGGGGTAGGATTTGTTCGTGACGCTGAAGAGGGCTACAAACCCGCGGACGATCCGCGACTAAACGAAGTTGTAGCTCCCTACGCATGGCCAATCGCACACAATGTACGGCCTGCCCGACAGTCTTTGGGGGCCACGGGTTGCCTGGAGTGTCACAGCCAGCAGTCTTCGTTCTTTCACTCCGTGGTCACTCCCGTAGGCGTGTTGCCCGACCAGCCAACCGTCTCAAAGCAAACGCATGAAATGCAACAAGCGGATATGCTGCGGTTGACCACTTGGAATCAGATGTTTGCTGGAAGGGCCTTGTTCAAAGTTGCCGCTCTACTGGCCTTCGGGTTGACCGTTTTGATCTTCTTGGCGGCCTTGAGCTCCAGTCTTTCCGGCGCCTGGCGCCGCAAGATTCTTCGCTGATCCGTCCGCGTCTCACTTGAATGCCTGGCACCTGATGATGAATGATCATGTATTGAACCTACTTGCGGATTTGACGCTGCCGGACATCCCCGTGGCTCAATTGTTGACCTACGTAGGGGTGGCAACTGCTGTCGTGGTTGGGCTGAGCGGGCTGCTGGTATTGTCTTCCAACCGCCGCAAGTCGGGAGATCGCCACCATAGCTGGCTGAGCTTGCTGGCATACGCTGCGTTTATGCTGGTGGTGCTAGTATTGGCCATCTCATCGTTCGGGGCACTGATTCAAAATGGGCATTTGGATGGCTATGCCCTCATGGCTCACATCGCAGCCGCAGGCGCGTTTGTGTTTTTGCTCTTGGTGGTGGCTTTTTTGTTTCTGCCTACCGGAGCGGCCGCGAATACACCCGGGTTTACCTCCGACAATCGCTGGTGGTTGACACGGTGGAGCGCGTGGGCATTGATTCTGGCAAGTTGCGTGACCGCCGGTACCATGTTATTGAGCATGTTGCCCTGGTTCGGGACACAAGACCTGCTGTGGGTTGCCTCCATTCACCGCTATGCTGGTCTGGCCGTGGTCGTCTCTGCAGTGTTTCACATCTTTGGTTTGGTATGCACACGGCAGGGTTTTCGGTGATCACGGCAGGGTTTTCGGTGATGCTGTGCGGCTCCACAGCAACGCCGCTGCCGGGAAGTGCCGCGGTTAGTACGGCCTGTGTTGCTCCCGGGCTGTGTTGCTCCCGGGCTGTGGTTTGATCATGAAATTTAGCGACTCATTGGTCTAGGAGATATTGATGGCAAGTGGCACTCAGTTCCGCCCATTCCGAGTTTTGTCGGTCCTCGCTTTTCTGGCGGTGTTAGTAATGGGCTTTGGTGGCGGCCCGGCTTGGGGACAAGAAGCGGAACAAACAGGCAAGGCTGAAAGCCCGGCAAACGGTACTCGGCAAGAATCGGATGAAGGTGAAAGCACACAGTCGGAAGATCCGTATGCCGTGCCTCAGGAAGCAAGTGTTCAAGAGTTATTTGAATTCATCCAGCGAATGAAGAATGTGCGTCCTCCTCGTGGTGATGCGGAGAAGACTGCGGAACTCGCCAAGGCTATCTTTCCGGCGATTCTCGAGGCTGCCGACAGGATTATGCAAGGCACTCAGGAACCCGATGAACTGGCGCGGGCTGTGTCGGATAAGTTCTACGCCTATCGAATTCTGGAGCGCTACGATCCTTCCGTAGATCAGGCACTGCAGGCATTCGCCCAGGAGCACAGTACGAGTGAGAATCGAGAAATCGCCGTATTGGCCTTAGGGTTTCTTTTTGAAAGGCGAATTGGCAATGCGAGTGATTTTTCGGCCGATGCGGCCAAGGAAGTGGCGGATGAATTGATCGCGTTTTTGGATAAGTACGGTGTGGACCGCCAGACCTATAGTACCGCCTCCAGTGTCGCCCGCTTGATAGGATACAGTGAACACAAGGAAGTGGCTGCAGAGCTCTATGAAAGAATGTTTCCCTTGTTTCGTGACTCTGCCGAGGACTCCTTGCGCGAGCGTGCTGAATCCATGCTCGGTTCGGCCAGACGTTTGCGTTTGCTCGGTAACCCGATCGAAGTTTTTGGTACGACCGCCGATGGTGAGCCCTTCGATTGGTCAAGCTATCGCGGTCAGGTCGTGCTGGTAGATTTTTGGGCCAGCTGGTGCGGCCCTTGCATGGCCGAGATTCCGAATATGAAGAAAAATCTGGAACTGTACGGAGAACGGGGCTTCTCCATCGTGGGGATCAACATGGACGATACGCGGGAGCGATTCGAAAGTTGCGTGGAGCAACGTGAAATTTCTTGGGTGAATCTGATTTCCGAAGAAGAAGGCGCCACGGGTTGGGACGCTCCGATGGCCAAGCATTACGGAATCACGGGTATTCCGACTGCGATTTTGGTCGATCAACAGGGGAATGTCGTTTCGTTGGAAGCCCGTGGATCAAAATTGGATCGCTTGCTCGAAGAGTTGCTCGGGAAACCCGATGCCGAGGTAGGCGAACGGCAGATTGAGCCCGCCGTAGATACGGATACCAATAAGCAATGATCCGTTGATGAGCGAAAGGAGTTGATTTAAGGCTACCATACACCCCTCTAGTGGATGTTTCTGTTGCGTTATCGGGTGGGTGTGGTAGGATGCCGGGCACAGAATCTTTTCGAAAACCGAAAGAACTGCCGCGAACGCGAGAGCGGCTCGGGTTTTCGCATTGGCTCTTAGTCTAGCGGAGCCCACTTAGATGAACTCCCAGCTTGGTCAGCCCGGAGATGGAAGCGATTCCGATGAGCGATTAACCACGCGTTTTGCCCCGACGTCGCAAGAGGTGGAGACGGTGCAAGGCGAAGAGCCCGCCCAGCTCCCGGGAGTGGCATCCCGACGTTATGAGCTGGGGATGAAGATCGCTCACGGTGGAATGGGAGTCATTTACCAAGCGCAGGACTTGGTGCTTCAGCGGGAGGTTGCCGTTAAAGTGCTAAGGGCGAAGTATCTGGATGATCGCTTTGCCCGTCGCAAGTTCGAGAATGAAGCTCGGGTGATGAGCTTTCTCCCGCACCCCGGCCTGCCGCCTATCTACGATTGCGGCGCTTGCGACGACGGTCGACCGTTCTATGTGATGAAGTTGATCAAGGGGGTGACTCTCTCGCATTTATTGAAAACCGAGAAGCCTAGTGAACAAGAGAGTTTCAAGATCTTTTCGGATGTTTGCGAAGCGGTCGCTTACGCCCATTCCCGTGAAGTAGTGCATTTAGATCTTAAACCCGAAAACGTCATGGTGGGGGCTTTTGGAGAAGTGCATGTGATGGATTGGGGGCTGGCACGCATCCAACACAACAACCCGTTCATCGAGCGTGTTTCCAATTTTCCGGTAGTGCAACCTGGCGAAGAGGGATGGGGTATTAATGGAACGCCACAATACATGGCGCCCGAGCAGGCTCTAGGGGAAGATCTTGATGCCAGAACGGACGTGTTTGGGCTGGGCGCCATTCTGTGCCACATTCTGATCGGTCAGCCGCCCTACTCGGGAAGTTCCGTGGAACAGATCTTTCAAATGGCTGCAAATGCCAGAATGGACGGTACGTTGCAGGCACTGCATGAGAGCACGTCGGATCACTCATTGATTCGATTGGCTGTTCGCTGCCTTTCACCGCATAAATCGGACCGACCGAAGAACGCCATCGCGGTCGCCAAGGAAGTCGAAAGGTATCAGCAATCCGCTTTGGAGCTGGCCCGATCCGACATGAGCCGCTTCTTTGAGTTGACCTTGGATCTGTTTTGCATCGCAGGTTTGGATGGCTACTTTCGGCGCATCAACGCAAACTTTTCACGGGTCTTGGGGCACAGCGAGAAGGAGCTTCTGTCACGACCATTCCTCGAGTTTGTGCATCCGAAAGATCGCCCCAAGACAATCGCCCAGATGGCCTTGTTGCGAGAGGGTAAGCCCGTGGTACGTTTTCGCAATCGCTACCTGGCCTCCGACGGAAGCTACATCTTCTTGGAATGGATGGCAAAAGCGATCGAACAAGAAGGTATAGTCTTTGCCGTAGCGCGTGACGTTTCGGATTCTTATGCCACGGCTGACCGGGCCCCTTAGCTCGACTTTTTTCCATTTGCGACACGTAAATGGATCGATTCACTCTTACATGCGTGCTCAGGACGCAGCCCTAATGGCACTTACTTTGACACAGGAAGCGAGGCCAATGACAGCGGTGCGGCGCGAGCCGCCCGGCACTTCACGGCGAATTTGCGGCTGCGGCCGTACGGGTTGCGCCGTTACGCTACCAAAGTAAGTACTATAAGGCGCAAGCCCAGGAATTTTTGAGTGCTCAGACTCGTCGGAGTGGGTCTCCGGGCCATGCTGCTACGGCAAATAGAATCCAAAGGACGATTGCAGCCGATGCGCGTCTGCATTCGCTCCGCCGACGTTTTCTCGAATACCGTAAAGATATTCCACGCCCCAAAAAACGCGGTCGTAGGGATTGGCAATCAGGTTCACCGCCAGATAAGTCGTGCCCAGCAGATTGTCTGGGGACTGACCGGATAGAGGATCCAGTTCCAATTGGCTGTAGGTCAGATTGGAGGTCAGCCGGTCATTCCATTCATGATGGATACCTGTCATCCAGCCGAATATCGGTAGTATGGCGGCCGAATCAGGGCCGGTTTGCACGATATCCGGTGAGCCTCGATAGCTGCCGATTCCCTCGCCAAAGGTCACTTGGAAATAGCCTTCGGTATGTTCCAGGATTAGGAGCGAGCCAGCTATGTTAAAGCCCCAGGCACCCTTGGTGAGTACCGACTCGCCGGTGGGCTGAAAGCCAAGTTGTCGAAGTACCATGGCTGCCTGCATGCTTCCCCAGTCCCTTTCCAACCGAATTCGCGAAAGAAAATCTGGCGATTGGGTTCGGGCTTTGCCGTCAATGGGTTCATTCGCTTCGATGATGACCTGCGGGTCTTCCAGAGCAACGGCCCATGTTAGTCCGTCAACAAACAATGGCAGATCGATGCGGACCAATCCCTGACGGCGATTGACGTTCGATACAGCGCCTTCGAAATCCAGAGTCTGTGGGACGGCCGAGGGATCCGTAAAGGTTGTCCACGTTTGGCCCGCCGTAAATCCGCCCAAGGTACCGTAAGCATGCCGAAGGCGAAAATTGCTGGTGCCTCTGGCTTCTCCGCCAAAAAAATCCGCTTCGACAAAAGTCCGAATCGTATTGTTTCCAACCAGCCAGCGTGTATCAAAACTCAAACGCGATTGCCTGGCGTGAAATCTGGCGTTTTTCCGATCGATCCCATTCACAACGATGGTTGTGGTGTCAAAGGAGTCCGTGGAGTCGATCGCATCCATGTCAAAGATCAGGTCCGCCTTGACATAGCCGCCAATCTTCATGGCCACGGAACGATTCCGAATCACAATTCCAGAGTTGAAGTCTGGAAAAGCGGTGAAGTTGTTGGAAATCTGCGACCCCGCCACATTGGTAGATTGCGTTGATTGGTAAAGCTGGAAATAACTCGAGTCGTTGGACCGGGAAGTTTCAGCCGCCAGGCTCCGTTGTGGAACGCCCGTTAAAGCTTGATTGGCATTCGCATCTTGTGCGGCGGCATACTGGACTGCCGATTCTTCGAAAAGCGAGGATGGCAGCCATGTTTCGGGGACAGTGGGAAGCGGTTCCGACGCCCTACAGGCGACTGAATAGGCGAACGCAGAAATCAGAACGCCGAATAGGACCGGCAATTCGCAGCAAAAAAATCGTGTGGGGAAGCTGATGGTACGCTGGGGATGCATGCTGCTCGGATGAAGCTTGGCGGCTCCCGACTGTGTGGGCCCGGTGGCCGATTCCAGACGATACGGTCAATAAGCCACGGCTTCGTCGCAGGTACGCGATTCACCGTGCCAAGTCGGCTAGATACTATCCAAGTGGATGCTTCCAACAGAAGACAGATTGTGTCTAGCTGCAACGAAAAGCTAGCAATCGCCGCTGGGTTAATGCGTAACGGGCTGACAAAGGAACGAAATCCGCACGATTCCGTGCGCGTTACAATGCTGGAAAATATCTTCCCAAAGCCTTAAATTGGTGGGTTGGTTTTAGCGTTGTTGCCAACCAGTGCTCCTATTGGCCATTGCCGCCAACTGGCAGCTCGAGGGGCCAGAAATTCCAGTTCGGCCTCGACTCAAAACCCACACACGCTCTCTGGTACCCTGTCTCGCGAAACATTTGTCCACGCGTGAGGTCTCATCTGCTGGGGTGGGAATTGCAATTCTGCGAGCCTGTATTGGTACTTGCTGTCCCCTGAAATAAGTGAATTCTTACTAGAGGTCGCGATGAATCGACAAGCCGCAACATTCGTACTGACGCTGATCGCAGCCGTAGGCTGTCCTGCCTGCCGACCGCTGTTAGGTTCAGACCTGTCGAAATTGCTGCACGCGGTGTTTGACGAATCCAGCCATCGCCAACCGACGGGTAGTGAGCTCAACTACTACAGCAACGTATTCCGTAATCAAGGAAGCCTGGAAGGCTACATTCAGTTGATGGGTTCGAATGACTACTTCGTCAGTCAATCACAGCGAAACTGGGAAAACTACGTCAACAGCTTGTATGTGACGATGCTAGGCAGACCACCGCGTGGCGATGAGTTGAGATTTTGGGTGCAGCAATTTCAGGTTGCGGGCTCACCGCAAGTTGAAATGGTTCGAGAATTCTGTCGTGCAAATCGCGTTACGCAACTACCGAGCAGCATGCCACAACTCCCACCCTATCAGCTACCCAATAATAACGCAGCCATTGCCAACGAGCTGGTGAATGAGGTGAATTTATTTTCCAGCTTGATATCGCGTGATATTGGTGGCTCGCGGTTTGGCGGGCGTTTAGTTGAGCTTTCCCGCAATCTACTGTCAGTATCCGAGCAGTATCGTGAGATCGTTAGTTCGCCCAGGTACACGGGTAATCACGTTGCCATGTCCGCAGACAATCTGGAGCGGGCTATGCAGGCGCTTGAAGAAGAATATCACCGCGTCCCCGGTGCCTCGTATCAATCACAGCAGATCTTGTATCGCATCTCTCAGCTGGTTTCGGCGGCAATCGGTGGCCGCACCAACCAGCCCCCGGCCTTCTCTCCTCCTCAGAGTGGTGCTACCAATCAGCCCGGCTATACGTCCGGCCAGTTGGACTCTGTCTTGGCGGACGTCCGGAATTTTGCCTATGGTCTTCAGAGCTACAGCCATCAGAGTCCTTTTTATGCCAACATTTTCCGCGATGTTCAGGGGCTGCTCAGTCAGTTGGAGGCGTTACGCCTGCTCGAACGACGCGGAGAGAGTGGGCGAAGAATGCAGGAAGCGGCGCAACCCGTTTTGCAGCAAGCGCAGCATATAAGCCAAGATATGCAACAGGCGGACTTTGCCATTCAACGCGCATGGTGGGATCTGCAGGTAAGACTGCAAGCAGCCATTAATGCCGCCGGATACAGTGGTGGTGGATTCTATCAAGCCTCTCATCCCGTTTTGTTGGATCAGCCATCGTGGGGCGGTGCCCCCTATCAGACCGGCGGCTACTACCGAGCCAATCGGAATCAACAAACCGTCGATCTGTGCGATCAGCTCAGTTACCTGGTGGAGGGTTACATTGCCTCACTTCGGACCATTGAAAGCAGTAATCGCCGTGTTCGCCCGATGGTTGACCGGTTGCAGGATCTCAACCACGAAACCGCACGCCTTAGGCAATCCGCTGCCAATGGAAGTTATGGGAATCAGCTGTCGGAATCTGCCGATCGGCTGATGCAGCTGTACGATCGGGCTGCCCGAGAGTTCGAACGTATGGTAGCCAGCGATGCCAACCTGAATTCTCCTCAGTTCATGCAATTGGGCGAACTGATTCAACGCTTGCGTTACGCGACTCGCGGTCAGCAAGCTTGACGATCGATTTCGTTTTGTGTCTGGAACTGGTTGCGCTGTCCGCTCGAGCCGACGGCGTAAAGGTTGGGACTTCGGTCCGAAAGCGAGGCCGCTGCGGGTTGCGTGACGAACGCCACGACTATCATCTCTTTTCTAAGGAACGCCTCGGATGAATAGGATCCAGGTTTCATTGCTTCTAAATATCGTGTTGGCCACTGCTGTACCCTTGCAGGCGGAATCTCCCGACGACTCAAAAGTGAATGGCAATGCCGTGCCGCTTCTGGATGGCTTGTTGCGTCGCATGCAAGGGCTGCAAGACTCTGTTAGTACCTATCGCGTGAAAGTCCAGCAAAAGTGGACGTTGAGCGGAGAGAGCGAATCCAGCGGCTCTCACCAGTTGGTTTTCTCGATGAGCAACCCGAATCGCTTTCGCTTATCGGTGGCTTCTGGGCAGGACCAAGCTACCAATTTGGTCTGCGCTGGAAATGGTACGGAGACTCGATGTGTTCTCACCAATGGTGCTCAGAGTTGCTATGCAGACCTGCCCGGTAATCGAGAGAATTTGTTAAGCGACGCCTACGTGTCAAACACCCTGCGTTACAGCGGACTCGATTTGCTATTGCGGCATGACTTGCGTCCATTTCTGATGTCCTCGGCGGAATCGGTTGAGTTGATCGGCGAGGAAACGCTTGCTGGGGAACGGAGCCAGCATATGAGAATTCGCTTGGCTCCCGATGAAGGTGTCCTGGATCTATGGATTGGTTCCGGTGAAAGGCCTCTGCTGTTGAAAATCGCCTTTAAACAGAGCTTGGTAGCTCCCAGTGGTGAGATGCACAAGCTTACTTCCAACGCCGATCTGAGCTGGGATCTCAACCCCGAACTGGGCGAAGCTGAATTGACAACAGTACTGCCGACAAATGCAACCAAGACGCTCGATATCTACAGTTACCTAGTGGATGGACGTGCGCGGGAATTACTGGGCCAGGCCTCTCCGCCGGTCGCGCTTCAGACGCTAGACGGACAAGCCTGGTCGCTCGACAAGCACCGAGGCAAGGACGTCGTTGCCCTGGTGTTCTGGGCCAGCTTTGCTATCCCCAGTATTCCGCAGACAGAGGAGGTGCAACGTATCATGAACCGGTTGGAGTCCGAAGGCGTGGTTTTCTATCTGGTCAACGTCGGAGAAAAAGCTGGTCAGGTAAAGGAGTTTGTGGCTTCTAGAAATTTTACCCATACAATTGTCATGGATACCGAGTCGATGGCGGCCAAAGCGTTTGGAGTAACCAGTCTCCCGACGACAATTGCCATTGGCCGGGACGGTTTTATTCAGTCCGCCCATGTCGGACATACCAGTCAAGTAGTGGCTCGAATTGAAGAGGACTTGCAGCGTCTGCTGGCCGGAGAGACTCTGGTTGAGCGTCAGGTTGAAAACTAACGAACGAGCCCAGAAGCCGAACAGACTAACCCAAAAACCTGAGAGAACTCGGCTAGCTCCGGCTAACACCACCGCAGTGAATGGTTTTTGAGTAGGTTTTAAGCCACTTAGTGGTGACGGCGTGACTGCAGGCTGATGGGAATTCGATCCAAATTGATCCATTCAGGACCCAGGAATATGAATCAGATCGTGAAAGGCTGCGTCTTTGGCTTGCCGTTGAACTTTGTCGCTGGGTTGATAGCGGCCGCTGCTTGGCTACCTCTTTTAACTGGCAACCCTACGCTTGCGCAGGAAATTAGAGAGCGAGAGCTTGGCGGGCTATCGACCCGAGTGATCCCTGGCCCGGTGCCCAACCAGCCATTGCGATTGGGCATCTACGGCACCAACACCGACACGGGTGTTCTGATTCAGAGTGTGCAAGCGAACACGCCCGCGCAGCTGGCTGGCTTGGAGGCAAGAGATGTCATTATCAACGTGGAAGGCTACCAAGTGGGCTATGTGGGAGGGCGGCTTTACGAGCTCACACAAGAGCTGGCACGCCGTGTGGACGCACGCGGGGAAGTCAATCTGCTGGTACGCAATCATCGCAACGGCCAACTGACCAACGTGCGGGTTAGATTTGAGCCAACCCATATCATACGAGGCACTATCCAGGCCGCTGATCGCCGCCCAATTCCACCCGCCGCATCTCTCATCGTCCGCCTGCTAGACGTCTCGAATCCGAACTGGCAAGGTGCCGTGGTTCAGCAACTTAATCTAGGGGCTCCTCGAGCATGGCCGGTTGACTACGAAATGCCTGTCGACGTGCTGCCGGATTCGCAGCGTCAGCGTTTCGCAGTTGATGCTCAGGTAATTCGTGGCGGACAGGTTCTGAGCGATAGCGGCAGGCCAGTCCGAGTTTCACTGAGCGGCAATTCGAGTCGAGCCAATTTGACGCTTCGAGCATCCAATGCTCAGCCTCCTGGCGCGGTTCCGATGGACCAGATCCGGCAGTGGTATGAAAAATTTCTCGGCCGACAGGCCACTCAGCGAGAATTGGATTCGTGGCAGAGAGAGCTCGAGCGTGGCAAAGCATTAGATGAAATCGAGGCCTCGATTCTGAGTGGCAGTGAATTCTTTGACCGCCAGGGAGAGGACAGAGATCGTTATGTGGATGAGGTTTATCGTCAACTGAATGGAAGCTTGCCCAACAGCACGCAGCACGAGCGGCTTCGTGAATTATTGGACAATAATTCAGGCTTAAGATTTCCCTTCGCTCGCGAAATGCTCAGACAGCAGACCGAGAAGGCTGGTTCAAATCGTTAACACGCAGGGTGGCGACGCTTGGATCAATTTTTCGCAAAAGTAGCCACGCTCGCCAGAGCGTGGAAACAACTTGGTCCACCTTCTGGCGAAGGTAGCTACGCTCGCCAGAGCGTGGAGATAGTTTGATCCACCTTCTTGCAAAAGTAGCTACGCTCGCCAGAGCGTGGAAACAGTTTGGTCCACCTTCTGGCGAAGGTGGCTACGCTCGCTAGAGCGTGGAGAAAGGTTGATCCAGCCTCTAGCGAAGGTGGCTACGCGGCACTGGCCATCTCAACCAGCGCCGCGTCTCTCTAGACGTCTGAGCCGTCCGGGGAAATGACTAAGCGTCGCCGTTTTCAGCCGGCGGCAGCAAGACGCCGTCAATCTTATGAATCACCCCGTTCTTAGCCCGCAGATCTGTCGCAATAACGCGTATGCCGGCATTGTTGAGATCTGTCGCGTTAGGAATCGGAAGCTCGTCACCATTCAGCATTGGCACCGACAGTACTTCTCCGGGTGGCGTACTTTCCAGCAGTGCAATTAAGTCTGCCAGAAAGATCGGCTGTCCCGTGGCAGTGGTCACATGGTAGAGCAAGATGTCAACCAAGGTATCGTCGTCGGGCAAATTTCCCCCGAGTGCTTCAAGCAGATCGGCAAACGCCTGATTGTTGGGAGCAAAGACGGTGAAATTGCCGGGGCCGTTCAAGGCATCCACCAAATTCAACGGCGGGTTGTCGCCAACGGTGTTCTCATCGGAGGCTGCCACCAAAACGTTGACAAGTTGGGCCAAATCAGGATCTAGTAGAGCCAACTCGGTGATGGTGCCTAAGCGGGCTTTGCTGCCAACCAGGTCAAGAATTGCCGCGTCGATAGCCGCACCATCAGCTACATCGTCTTCGAAAGAAAAATCACTCAGGCCACCGACGTTTACAGTGCCTGCCGTAGCAAAGCTGTCCGTGCCGCTATTGCCGAAGGCGATCACGCGCTTGTCAACGTTAGTATTCTCTACATAAATATCGTCGTTACCCGAGCCAGCAGTGATGAACACGGGTCCGGAAATCAACATGTCCCCAGGATTAGTCCCTTGGACTCCTAGATAGTCGTCCCCCGATCCCAGCAGAATGTTCACGATTCCCTCATGAGTCGAATTCCGAACGAAGACCGTGTCGTCGCCCGCACCGGCAAACACAAAGGTGTAATCTTCAACGGTGCTTTGATCGATGCCGATCACGTCACTACCGCTACTCGCGTAGATTGCCAGATCATCTCCTACATGGCTTTCGTCAATCGAAATCGAGCTGTCGCCACTGCTGCCGTAAATGCGTAAGTCGTCGCCTACGGAGGTCTGGTACAGTCCCAGAGCATCGTCTCCGCGCTGACCAACCAGAATGACGTCATCGCCAACATCGATGCCTTCCACTCGGATGCTGTCGTCACCGCTGCCCAGATAGACTCGCAGGTCATCACGGATCCGACCACCTGAAAACTTGGTGGAGTAGAAGGCGTTTCCGCCGTTGATTGTCGTGTCACCGATTCCAAAAACAGCCACGTTTCCATCTGCGTCCAGACGCACTTCAATGTGATCCGCGGAGGAGGTGCCGTGGATGACTAAATCGTTGCCCGCATCGAAAACCCGCACATCCGCTGCTAGTAGGCGGCGATCTTCCAATGCCTCAAATCGGCTCAAAAAGGACTTCGACCATTTCATGAAAGCGAATCCCATAAGAAAAGGAATGATGCCAACGGTGTCCCCGGCAAAACAGCTTGCCAGCACTCTGAGACGCCGCGGTAACAATGATGGGTTGCGGAAAGAAGATGACCCGCGTCGAGAGTTTAGGGTGCATGTCAAGCAAATTTGTCTCGCCCAAACCTTGGTGCTGGGCGAATTCCCCACCCTGGTGCGTACACCCCAAAACACCTCGGGGGAGAGCGCGAAAATGATGCAGAACCTCGCGCAGAATTTTGACGTAACAACAGATTAAAAGAAATCGAAGAGGTCGTTACAGAGATTGGGTGAGTGAATTCGAAGCAAAAAAAACGGCACGCAGTGCTGCGTGCCGATGTGCTTACAGTTGCCCGTTTTTCCTTGTAATTGGGACAAAACGTGCGGTGTGTTAGCGTCTTGATTGGGCGTCTAGTTGCTTC
>JANSWS010000645.1 GCA_024743355.1 bacterium | reverse complement strand
GGTTGTCGACGTCCTCAATTCCCATACCGCCGGTATCAATCAGCTCGAAAAACCTGCCATCATGCTCGATCAAGGTCGTCATTCGGTCGCGGGTGACTCCAGCCACATCGTCCACAATGGCCAGACGGCGACCGTCCAGCCAGTTAAAAATGCTGCTTTTTCCAACGTTTGGTCGGCCAACGATAACAACGCGAGGAATGGCCATGGCGAGACGATGCTGATAGGATCAAGGGTTTCTGGACGAAGTAGGGGCGAAAGTCCCGAGCGGCCCCACAACCGCTGCGAGCGGCCAACGAATCGCCGGGAGGCACTGCAGGCCAGTTACCTAAAACCTATCCGGAAACCATTAGCCGCTTTGGCATTAGCCGCGGTTCTCTCGAGTTTTCGGACAGGTTCTTAGTCGAGTTCGATCAATGAGTGTCGGATAGTCGCCTTTCGCTCCGCGAAAGTCGCGTTTTTCCGCAGCTGTCGCCGAACACAATGCGACCGATATTGATTGAACGAGCCTAAGCTTAGGTCGCTGCAGGCCAATCGCTACAGTCTAGCGGTAGCAGCGGATTGCGGCGAGTCACACTTGTTTGATTGTAGGACCAGGACAGGAAGAACGCGTGGACAAGAACCGGCTGTTGGATGCGCTGGCCCAGGTGCTGGAAAACTACCGCCGCTGTGGAGTGAGTCAAGTCGCCCGCGGTTCCTTGCCGGAGTCTGCCCAGTTAGCCCTCGAACGTTTGGCTTCATTGTCTCCAGCCGAACTGTCGCCAGCAGAAAATGCGTCGCCCGCTGACTACTCGGCCTCTGCCGAGGGGATTGTCCGTGGGCCTTCCGCCGAGTCCAGCATCCGGGCACAAGTGACTGCAGATGCCGTCGCGTCGGGCAGCTTCGCCGCTGCAGCCCAGCAAACCGCCAACGAGCAGCCCGGCAAATGGACTTTGCCCGTGCTGGAGATCGCGGAACGTGTGCAGCAGATGGAGGGACTCGATCGTCAAATTCGCGACTGTCGGCGGTGTGAGAATATTGTGCAGTTTCGTCAGCGGACGGTCTTCGGTGAAGGAAAACTGGAACCCAAAATCTGTTTCATGGGAGAGGCGCCGGGTGCCGATGAGGATCGACAGGGACGACCCTTTGTGGGAAAGGCGGGGCAGCTGCTGACGAAGATCATCGCCGCAATGAAACTAACGCGGGAAGAGGTTTATATCTTGAACGCGCTCAAGTGCCGACCTCCCCAGAACCGAACTCCGGTACCAGAGGAAATCGAAAATTGCCGCAACTTCGTGGAATCGCAGCTCGAAGTGCTAAAGCCGCAGTTCATCGTCTGTCTGGGAGCCGTGGCGGTGCGTTCGATCTTGCAATCCAATTTGTCGATTGGACGGTTGCGGGGGCGTTTTCACAACTACCGCGGGGCACGCGTGGTGGTGACCTACCATCCGTCTTACCTGCTGCGGAATGAAAGCGCGAAGCGGTTGGTATGGGAGGATATGAAAATGCTGATGCGCGAAGCGGGATTGGATTAGTCCCTTGCTCTCCCGTTGCCACCACCTTCTGGCGAAGGTAGTTACGGGTGAACGTAGCTACGCTGGCCACAGCGTGGTAAGTGGGCAGTCCACCTTCTGGCGAAGGTAGCTACAAGCAAAGGTAGCCACGCTGGCCACAGCGTGGTAAATGAGTGGACCCTATCCACCTTCTGGCGAAGGTAGCTACAGGTAAGCGTAGCTACGCTGGCCACAGCGTGGTAAGTGGGCAGTCCACCTTCTGGCGAAGATAGCGACAGGTGAGCTACGCTTCCACCAATTCTTGGACGTGCGCGGTGACGCACTCGGGTAAATGCTGTAGGTGGTATCCGCCTTCGAGCAGACTGATGATCTTTCCGTTGGCGTAGATATCAGCCAAGGCCAAGACTTTTTGTGTCAGCACAGCGAAGTCCGGAGCTTCCAGACATAGTCCACCTACGGGATCCTGCGGGTGAGCGTCGAAGCCGGCGCTGACCAGGATGAGTTCGGGTTGGACTCGGGCTGCCAACTGTTCCAGTTTTCGATCGAAGGTATCAAAAAACTTTTCCCGTGTAATATCCGCATGAACGGGAGCGTTACTGATGAAACCAAGTCCACGACCAGTTCCGGTTTCATCCTCCGCGCCTGTTCCAGGGTAAAAAGGGCTGCGGTGAATGGAGAAAAAAGCGACTTGTCCGTCAGCGTAGAAAGTGTCCTGGGTGCCATTGCCGTGGTGAACATCCCAATCCACGATCATGACCCGTTGCAGACCTTGGGCAATGGCGTAACGGGCCGCGATGGCGACGTTGTTCAGCAAGCAGAACCCCATCGGGCCGTCAGGCAGAGCGTGGTGACCAGGAGGGCGAATCGCGGCAAAAGCCCGCGATTCCGGCGTATGCAGAACCTGATGGACCGCATGGATGGCCGCTCCCGCTCCGCGGGTTGCTGCCATCCATGATCCAGTGCTCACCACAGTATCAGCCTCAATCTGCCCCGCGTTTTGTTCACACCAGGCCTGCAATTGTTGGACGTAAGTCGCGTCATGAACGCGGGTGAGTTGTGCAATTGTTGCCGCATCCCAAGTGGGCGTCGTGCAGTCGCCGAACCAAGGTGCGGACCGCAGCGCACGGTTCACACCCTGAATGCGAGCTTTGTTCTCCGGGTGGGAGCCGGTGTCGTGTTGGGTAAAGCAATCGTCGAGATAAAGTAGCATTTGGCGTACCTGCCTTTAGGCTCGTAACCAACCAAGCACCTGGACAAATAGGGAGTCGAGCGAAGTGAAAG
>JANSWS010000018.1 GCA_024743355.1 bacterium | reverse complement strand
CGAGGTCGGCCTCCGAGTTATCAAAACTAGCAGTGATCGCTGGAATGATAATGTCGGACATGACTCCCTGACGCTGCGTGCTTTTTCCGTCCGGAAGATAGAACTGTTGGATGGTGATCTTGAGAGCCCCCATCCCATCCAGACCCAGCTGCTGGCCAATATCGACCAAACTCTGAACGGTACCCTTACCGTGAGTAGCCGGGTCACCGACGATGATACCTCGACGGTAATCCTGGATCGCTCCCGCCAGAATCTCGCTGGCGCTGGCACTGTCCTTGCTGGTCATGACCACTAGGGGGCCGGTCCATGCGACACCGCTGGTTTCGTCGTCATAAATCTGAACCCGACCACTCAAGTCCTTCACTTGAACGACTGGGCCGCGATCGATGAACAGACCGGTAAGATTGATCGCTTCGGTCAAGCTTCCTCCGCCGTTACGACTCAAATCGAGGACCACGGCATCTACCTGGCTGTCACGAAAGTCACTCAAAATCTTGCTGACATCGCGAGTCGTACTTCGGAAACCGGTCGCATTGTCGCGTGCAGCTTCCATATCCATGTAGAAACTTGGAAGATCGATATAGCCAACCTTGAAGGGGGAACCGTTTGCCTTCTTGCCGTACTCCACGACTTCGCTTCTTGCCGCGCTATCCTCGAGCGAAATTTTGGCACGTACGATTTCAATGATCTCGCTCTCGCCGCCTGCGGCGGGCAAGACTCCCAGACGAACGATCGTTCCCGCCTGGCCACGGATCATCTGCACCACGTCGTCCAACTTCATGTCGATAACGTCGACCATTTCGCCACGTGTATCCTGACCAACCGAAATGATTCGGTCGCCGGGCTGCAGTCGACCATCTTTATCAGCAGCTCCACCTGGCACAATGCTGGTCAGCTTCGTATAGCCGTCCTCGCTCGTTAGTTGGGCACCGATGCCATCCAAGTTGAGACTCATCAGAATGCGGAAATTCTCGAGAGTATCGGGAGACATGTAGGAAGTGTGCGGATCGAAGCTGGTCGTCAGCGACGAAACATAGAGTTCGAGCAACTCATCAGCGTCGGTTTGGTGCCAGCGTCGCTGAATGTTGCGATACCGACGGTGAAGGCGCTCTCGCGGATCTTCGTTGGGATCACCGCTCAACACGTTTTCCGTCTCAGAACGCTCCTTGCCGGCTTCCGCTTCCTTTTCAGCACGTAGTTTGTCGCTCTCGAGTACGAGCAGACTGTACTTGATCTGCTTGCGGATTCGATCCTCGGCTTCGGCCGAATCGGCAGCATACTGGATGGTATCCCGGTCGATGGCCAGCGTTTCGTCCACGTCAAAGTCATGTTCGGCGTCAATCTGCTGGTGAGCCATCTCGACTCGCTCATCAACACGTCGCAGAAAGGTCAGAAATACCTCGCGAGCAAAGTCCATATTGCCAATACGAGCGTAATCATCCAACTTTGAACGTTGTGCGTTGAAGCTGTCGATATCTTCCTGCAAGAAATACAGTTTCAAGGGGTCCAGCGACTCGAGCATGCGATCGAAGGCTCGCTGGGAGATTTCGTCGTCAAGAGAATGCTTGGAAAAATGCTGCTCATCCATGAATTTCGCGACGGTTCGAATAATCGCGCGATCCAACGGACGGGTTGCGGTCATGTCCTCGACCCGTGGATTGGCCCGCTGTGCCTGGGCGACGGGAAGCGAAAGCATCAGCAATCCCAGCGAGGCAAGCAGACGACGAACGTGAAGTAATCTCAGGCAATTCAGCATAGAAGACAGCCCCCAAGGAAGGTGCAATTATTAATGCGTAAGCAGAATCCAGCATGCATTCGAAACTGACGTCTAGCTAAGCAATGTGGGCCAACCAGGCGATTTCCTCTGGATTTGACAATATGGATGTATAGGAAATGATACTCGGCCAGACAAGCTGAATGTTACCGCCAGCCCTCAATTGTAGCTGATGCATGGGCATACAGTGCCATCATCGGCATGCTCGGGGGATAACCGCCCCTGGAATCAAACCCCTTTTTCAGCAAAGGGATTCGCTTCGATTTGCTTGCATGCCAGATTGGCAAGGGTTTTTCCCAAGCGGTAGTCACTTCCCAAGGGTTCCGTGATCACCCAGCGGCTCGTGCCGTCCTGAAGTTGACGCTCTGCCACTTGCTCTCGCAGTTGATCCATCAGCAGGCCCTCAAAAAGCAGATGCGGCTGGACCACCTTCTGCCGATAGGGAGCAGCCTGCAACCAGTCGAGAGCCCGCGGAACGTCCGGCTGCTGAGCGTGGATGAACGCGGTCTGGGCCCAAGGAACCGGGGTCAGTGCGCAGCGACTACCGGTAAAAGCTCGCATTCTCCGTGTCGCGTCCGGCGAACTGCTACCTCGACCAACCATGGTCAAAGCGGTTTCCTCACAGAAGCTTCGGCTGCAGTTCTGGCAATCAATTTGCCCGCGATCAAACGCGCAGCTGGCCCCGGCTTGCCGACCACAGACAGCCTCTTGAAATCGCATTGCCGACAGCGCGAGCACGGACGGCGCCGATTCCAAAGAAGGCGTTTGCCCCAGTACTCTCAAGCCGTGATCACTCGCCGACCGTTCGAGCTCTTGGGGAATGTCCTCCAATGCGTGGCCTGCCGAAAACAACAGGACGGGTACACAAACCACCCATTCGACACCTCGCGTCGCCAGACAACGCATCGCGTCTTCGATGCTGGGTTCGGCCAGCTCCAAAAAGGCCATTTCGCATCGTTGCGGAGCCAGTTCACGCTCAAACTGCTCGAAAAGCCGCCTGAACTGCTGCTGACCGCTCTCTCGACGCGTCCCGTGCCCGACCAGGAGATAGCCAATGCCCGCCATAGAGATTTCATTTCCTGCTGCTAACGGTCGAATCTTACCCACTAAGAACTGCTCCAATTGACGATTTTGGACGCCAGCATTACACTCGACACCTCATTCTAGGTGAAGCAGTCAAGGCGACGCCCTGGCTCCGCGAATCCTGACGCTGCAAAGTCCGACCTGGCGATTCGAAGCCGTCCCCAAACGCGGTCTGGGGCTCACCTGCCCAGGCTTAGTCGGCAAGGTGCTAGTGGGCAACCAGGCACGGTGTGTTACTTGGCGACTGAACGCCATGTAACAGTCGGTGGCAATGCAACGTGTCCCAAGTAGGTGGCAAGCCGCTGTGTGCTAGCAGGCGGAGATGCGGCATGCTGAGTGGATCTCGAAACAGATAGGTCCCATTTTTAGATCGACACACCGAGCATTTGGCTCGGATTCACCTTAAGTCCAAAGACCAGACAGCCCCGTTAATCCTGATCGGAGTCGAGGAAGACCAATGACCACACACAAGATGATTTACTATTTCGGCAAAACTCGAACGGACGGTACCGGTGTTAGCAAACAGATTTTGGGCGGAAAAGGCGCTAACTTGGCCGAAATGACTTCGATTGGCCTGCCGGTACCTCCCGGTTTTACGATCACCACGGAAGTCTGTGATGCCTACTACAAGTCCGGAAAACAAATGCCCGCGGGCCTGATGGACGAAGTGAAGGAAAACGTGGCCACCCTGGAAGCCGAATTGGGCAAAAAATTTGGCGACGATAAGAATCCCTTGCTCGTATCGGTTCGCTCGGGTGCGGCAGTTTCCATGCCCGGCATGATGAACACGATTCTGAACTTGGGACTGAATGACGTCTCGACCGAAGGTTTGGCCTCTGCCACCAGTAATCCACGTTTTGCTTACGATGCCTACCGTCGCTTGATCAACATGTTCGGCGATGTGGTGATGGAAGTTGAACACGAACACTTCGAAGCTGCGTTTGACATCATCAAGCAGAAGTACAACACCAAGGAAGACACGGATGTTCCCGCCGAAGGTTTGAAGGAACTCTGCGATGCGTACAAAGCCGTTTACAAGGATCATACCGGGGAAGACTTTCCCCAGGATCCCATGCACCAGTTGGAGAAGGCCGTAGAGGCCGTCTTCAAGAGCTGGATGACCAACAAAGCTGTCAAATATCGAGAGATCGAAGGCATTCGCGGATTGTTGGGAACCGCCGTCAATTGCCAGTCCATGGTCTATGGCAATATGGGTAACGATTCGGGAACGGGCGTGGCTTTCACGCGAAATCCCAACACGGGCGAAAATGCGTTTTTCGGCGAGTTTCTCGTCAACGCACAAGGGGAAGATGTCGTTGCAGGTATCCGCACGCCCCAACCCACCGAAGAGATGAGCAAGTGGAACGCGGATGTTTACCAGGAATTGATGGAAATCAAGAAAACCCTGGAAAATCACTACGCGGAGATGCAGGACATCGAGTTCACTATCGAAAAGGGAACTCTGTTTATGCTGCAAACGCGAACCGGCAAGCGAACAGGATCTGCGGCCGTGCGGATTGCTTGCGAAATGGTTCGCGAAGGTCTGATCGACGAAAAGAAAGCAGTCATGCGGGTACCCGCGGGTGATCTAACTCAGCTATTGCTGCCCAGCTTTGACACCGCTGCTTGGGCCAAAGCGGAGAAAATTGCCAAGGGCTTGCCAGCCTCTCCGGGCGCGGCAGTCGGCAAGTTAGCCTTCACCGCCGAAGACGCCAAAGAGCGGGCCACCAAGGGCGAAAAAGTAATTCTCATCCGCAAGGAAACCAGCCCCGAAGATGTGGATGGCATGCACGCCGCGGCAGGTATCTTGACCAGCACCGGTGGTATGACCAGCCACGCTGCGGTTGTCGCCCGAGGCTGGGGACGCTGCTGTGTTGCGGGTGCGGGCGCGGTGCAGATTAACGCCGCCAATAAGACCGCTGAAATCCAAGGCAAGATCTACGGCGAAAACGACGTCTTGAGTATCAACGGGACAACCGGTGAAGTCGCCGCGGGAGAAGTCGACACAATGCCGGCTTCACTTTCGGGTGACTTCGCCCAATTGATGGAATGGGCGAACAAGTACCGGACCATGAAAGTTCGAACCAATGCGGATTCGCCCGAAGATAGCCAGCGTGCGCGTGAATTCGGTGCGCAAGGAATTGGCCTTTGCCGTACCGAGCACATGTTCTTCGGTGGCGATCGGACCCTGGCCATTCGCGAGATGATCATTGCCGAAGATGAAGAGGCGCGGCGGGCCGCTTTGGCAAAGCTGCTGCCTTTCCAAAGAGATGACTTCATCGGCATTTTCACCGCCATGGATGGGCTGCCGGTAACCATTCGACTGCTGGATCCTCCCTTGCACGAGTTCGTCCCTCACGACGCAAAGGGACAACAGGAGTTGGCGGATGAACTGGGCGTGAAAGTTGAAGAAATCAAAGAACGCGTGGAATCATTGCACGAGTTCAATCCAATGCTGGGACATCGCGGATGCCGTCTGAGCATCACCTATCCCGAGATTCTGGAAATGCAGGTTACTGCCATCGTGGAAGCGGCCATCGAATGCCAGGGCAAGAAAATCAACGCGATGCCCGAAATCATGATTCCCCTGGTAGGCACCGAGGCCGAACTGAAGCTTCTTCGCGAGAAAACCGAACAGACCATCGAACAGGTCAAACAAGCCAAGGGCTTCAGCGGTTCTTTGGACATTATGATCGGAACGATGATCGAGGTCCCTCGAGCAGCCTTGACGGCCGATGAAATTGCTCGGCAAGCTGACTTCTTCAGCTTCGGCACCAATGACCTGACCCAGATGACCTTTGGCTTTAGCCGAGACGATATCAACTCCTTTCTGCCCGACTACCTGGGGCAAGACATCTTGCTGGTCGATCCCTTCCAATCGCTGGACACCACGGGTGTCGGCCAATTGGTAGAAATGGCCGTCAAGAAAGGTCGTAGCGTGAAGCCCAATCTGAAACTGGGCATCTGTGGTGAACACGGCGGCGATCCTGCTTCCGTTCGCTTCTGCAACCAAGTTGGATTGGATTACGTCAGCTGCTCGCCGTTCCGCGTACCAATTGCGATCTTGGCGGCAGCACAAGCCGCCCTGCAAAAGTAGCCGCGGTGGGTTCGGTACTTGGAACCTATCCAAAAACCATCCGTTGGTCGGCATTGCCTGCGGCTCTGTTCATTTTTGGATAGGTTGTTTGGGGCTGGCTGCTGCCAGCCGGACACAACTCCAATTTGAGACAACGCGGGGTTTACCAAGCCGCGTTGACAGAGGATGAAGTCCGTCTTGCCGAGACTGCCGGTGAGACTTTGGATTTATTGCCCGCCCATTTGCAGGTTATCTAGTTCCTCGTCGTCGGCGCCCGCCATGCGTCGCAAAACTCGCTGCGCCTGTTCTTCGGGAAGAAGTTCGATACGCTCCAGTTCGTCAGCGGCCTGATAATCGCTGTCGTTGGCCAGCTGCGCGAGAACTTCGGCTAGCTGCTCCGCGGACACGGCTGCTTTCTGCTCCGGGAAGACGACGGAAGTCACCCAGTAACCCAATGACAGACTTTGCTCTTCCACCGTCTGCGGCTCCAAGATACTCCTGGCTTCGTCAGAGAGCTGTGATATCAAGTCCTGCATCAACGTTTCTGGCATGAAGCTACTGTCGAACATCAGTTCATTCACGTCATTCGGCAGGAAATCGTTGGAAAGCAGCCAACGATCGATGGCAACACGGTCCTTCTCGGGCATTTGCGCCGCGAAAATGGTCCGCATTTTGAAGTTCACGATCAGCTGCACTTGTTCGCGACGTTTGTTGATCGGCATGCTTTTCAGCGTTTCCTTCTGCTTTCCGGACCGCGAGTCCAGCAAGGCAGCGTAGGCACGAACCTGCGGCAACAAATCATTGGTTTCCTCTGCCTGCTCATGAATGACCTTCATCACCTCACGAAGACTATCCTTGCGTTCCTCAGGCTCGCGTACGAAGGCTTTGGCGTTATCCTGCAGCAGGCCTCGATCGATTTCATCTAAGGAATCCATCCATTGCTCGCGCTCGCGCCAACGTTCCGGCACGTTACCGTCCCCGATAACATCTCCTGGAAAGGCCGTCGTCAGGTAATTAATCGCGTCCAGCTCGTTTAGCCATTCCACGGAATCGATTTCTTTCAGGGCCGCGTAATCAGCAATGACATCGAGATTCCTCCGCAGATGACCGGCAAAGGCAACACTCAGAAATTGGCCGGCCAACGCGCCTAAACCCACTGAGATAGCGGCGAAGAGAACCAACAGCAAAGGCCTGCGATACTTCCATGAAAGCCAACCTCGCTTGGGTTTTGTATCCAGCTCCAAGGTTACTAATTCAATGGTCGACCGCGCAAGATCCGGGTTGGGGACGGGGGACGGCAACTCGGACAGTAGATCCCAGGATTGTCGCAAGGTAGCCACCCGCTGCTGAAGCTCAGGATCCGAGTCCAATTCGGCTTCAATTGCTTGTGACTGTTGCTGCTCCAGCTCTCCATCCAAGAAGGCGACTAGAGTTTCATCATCGAATTCGTTGGGCATGCTCATTTTCACCCATTACGCGAACTACTGGAATCCACATCGCTGGTTGCATCCGACTCATCACCAGCGTTTTCACCCGGCAGTGCTCCCGAGGTGAGGTAGGGCTGCAACAGGGTTTTTAAATTCACCCTGGCGCGGCTAAGAAGTGACTTGACCGCTTGCACGCTGAGATCCATGGTGTCGGCAATCTCCTGGTAGCTGAGCCCTTCGAAGCGGCTCAACATCAATGCCATCCGCTGCCTCTCATTGAGCGCCTCGACTGCCGCCCGCACCATCTCCGCTCGTTCCGCTTTGTCCATTTTCCTGACAGGCATCACACCCGTTGAGGCCATTGCCAGCTGATCCAAGCTAAAACTTGCCGACTCAACGCCTTCGTGGCTGGAAACTTGGTATTCCTTTTTTCGCTTCCGATCCCTCAGCGAATTACTGGCTACGTTGTGGGCTATATGGAACAACCAAGTGGAAAACTTGGCCGTCGGTGAGTAATTCTTGCGGGCTCTCCAGACACGTAGGAAAACATCCTGGGCCAAATCCTCCGCAACCGCGTCAGAACCCACGATATGCCGAAGCACTCGCAGCAGCCGTGGCTGATATTCTTCAACCAAGGCCGTAAACGCCAGGGCATCATCTTCTTTGACACGAAGCATCAGTGCCACGTCCGGATCGCTTCGCGCCGACGCTACGCCTCTTTCGCTATGGTCAATCAAGCCAATGCCTTTTCAAAACCCAACAGCCAAACACGGCGAGTCCCCAAACGGCCCGACGCGACTTTTTCAGACTCTGGTGGCGGAATTTCAATCCCTTTTGCCGATCAAAATGCTCGAAAAAACGGGCAAGTTTCCAATCGATCGCTTGAATCACTCCATCACAACGGTCTGGTCGAACTGCCCTGCGGAATAAAACACACCTACCTGTCCAATTGTCTTGTCTTGCGTGTTCAAGGGAATACACATTAAGGAAGGAGCAGGTACGTGGGTCCGGAATGGATTTTCGCGGATCCCCAGTATTTCAGGTGAGAATACACCGCCCCAAGCAAACGCCTGGAAGGTCAATCCGCATGGCAGTCTCTAAAGTTTAGGGTCCTGGGTGCAGGGTTCCTAGCGGACCAGTCGCTTTCGCTGGTGGTCCCAGATGGTTAACACACGTGGTTATACTATGTTTCGAAATCGAGTACCGGTTTCTCATCCAAGCCCCTTTCGCCCAAGCTACGGCAGGCTTGGTAAGCATGGGAACTTTCGTAGGTTTTTGGGGTAGTCCAATCCGCCGCCCTTTGCGATCCGCTGCTTGCTTCCCCGCCGGGCTTTGTGGCCAGCGTCAATCGCGAATCCAGTTAGCCAGATAGCACGATCCCAAACAGTTCTTAATTTTCCCCTGAAGGAGCCGGATTCCGGAAGATGAAAGCTATTGCCACGGTTCTTAAGGGGACTGCAGATCAGCAAGCTTATGATTTGAATGCCGCGCAGCCGGTCCGAATCGGCCGTGGTCATGGCTGTCAGATCTGCTTGAGCGATCCTCTCAGCTCTCGGACACATGCTATTCTGACCTTTGAGAATGGCAGCTGGCAAGCGTCGGATGCGAATAGCAGAAATGGGACGTTGGTGAATGAACAGAAAATTTCCTCGATTCCCTTGCACCACGGGGATCGCATTAGGATTGGCTCTACGGAACTGCTCTTCGAACTGAAAGGTGACGAAGCAGATACGGATACGGCTGCGCAGCAATCTCTCGTTCTGGAAGCCCCCATAACCGCCGAAGCCAGCGCGGTGAACTCGCTGAATCAGTTGTACACCCAACAACGCAGCCGAGACATGTTGGATCTCTACCAGCTGAGTATCTGCTTGATGCGCTGCCAAACGCCGGACCAGGTTGCCGAGCGAGGCCTAGAGATGCTGCGTATTCGCACTTCCTCTACGGCCGTTGGTTTTTTGTGGATCGACGAGCGCGGCCAACTCAGACCACAGATGATCTTGCCCAGCGACATGGCTGACCGAATTCGGCTCAGTCCAAACCTGACGGAAAGAGTGGTTCGCGACAAACAAGCGATTTGGATTCAAGATCGGCTTTCTGCCAAAGATCAAGATTTTACCGATGCCATCTGTGTGCCTCTGATGAACGGCAACGAGGTACTCGGCGCAATCCATCTTTACCGGGAACACAGTCAATTTGATCAACCCCATTTCGATATTGCGGTGGCCGCCAGCGGCTTGCTGGCAGTCGCACTGGTTGCCAGTCGCAACCAGTCCAAACTCACGCAAGAAAAGCGGAGGCTTTCGGAACGAGCGGCGGAATTCTCCGAGTTGATCGGGGATTGTCCCGCCATGCTCAAATTGAAGGATCGCATTGCCCGAGTAGCCCAGGTCAATGGATGCGTTTTGGTTCGGGGCGAAAGTGGCGTGGGCAAGGAATTGGTGGCCCGGGCATTGCATGCGAGCAGTCCTAGAAAAGACCGCCCCTTGCTCTGTGTGAATTGCGCCGCCATCCCCGGCGAACTCATGGAAAGCCAACTGTTTGGTCATAAACGAGGAGCGTTCACGGGCGCTGACAAGGATCATGCAGGATGGTTCCAACAGGCCCATACCGGGACCCTGTTCTTAGACGAAGTCGGTGAGCTGACTTTGGAAGGACAGGCGAAACTGCTGCGGATCCTCGAGGGACATCCATTTATGCCCGTCGGGGCCTCGCGCGAAGTCAGCGTTGACGTTCGAGTGATTGCCGCTACCAATCGCGATCTGCGTGACTACGTGCGGGAAAAGCAATTTCGAGAAGATCTTTACTATCGACTGAGCGTCTTCGAGTTGTATGTTCCGCCTCTGCGCGAACGTGGAACCGACATCCAGCAGCTGGTGAATCACTTCTTGCAGCACTTTCGCATCCAGCACGGTCGTCAGAACCTCAGTCTTTCGCCCGCAGCCCTGCAAACCCTGCTGAATTACGCCTGGCCTGGCAACGTCCGACAACTGCGCAACGTGATCGACAGCGCCGTGGTTCTGGCTTCGGGAAATCAGATTGAAGCCGAGGACCTATCGCTCCGCGATGCTGGCACGCAACCACTGGAAAGCCTGAGGCTGGATGTTTGGGAAGAACGATTGATCCGTGAATCGCTGAAGAGAACCGGCGGCAACATCGTCGAATCTACGAAGCTGCTCGGGGTATCCCGCGCCACGCTTTATCGAAAACTTGAGCAGTATTCGATTGAACGTTAATCGGGCGGTTCAAGTTCACAATGCGCCTCGGCGATTAGCGGAAAGCCAGGCAAGTGCATCCAGCGATGCATCCACGGCAATGAGAATGCCTGGGTCTCTTCACAGCTTCCTTACCTGGACAATCATGCTTAATTCGTTGAAACTGCTGAAGCGGCCGAGGTAGACCCGGATCACGTTTCGCCTTCGGAAATCCGCCAATCTTTGCTGGCTGCAAACAAAGGAATCTGCCTTGACCAACGCACTCGTTTTGGATGGAAAAGCTACCGCGCTACAAATCCGCAAGGAAATCGAGCAAGACACCACCGCGTGGAAGCAGGGGGGCGGACCAACACCGACGCTGGCAGCCGTCTTAGTAGGGGACGACCCCGCCAGCCAAGTCTACGTTCGCAATAAGGAGCGAGCCTGCGTTTCCGTGGGCCTGGCCAGCCAGCTGTTCCGGAAACCCCATGCGACGACGACCGAAGAGCTGCTGGACTTACTAAACACGCTTAATTGCGACGCAGAAATTCATGGCATCCTGGTTCAATTGCCCTTGCCAGCTCACATCGATACGCAGGCAGTGTTGGATGCGGTCCATCCACTCAAGGATGTCGACGCCTTCGCCCCGGAAAATGTTGGCCTACTAGTGCAAGGACGTCCCAGGTTTCTACCCTGCACCCCGCACGGTGTGCTTCAAATCCTGGCACGCTACCAACTACCCGTGGCAGGCAAGCACGTGGTAGTCGTGGGACGCAGCGACATTGTTGGCAAACCCCTCGCCAATATGCTGCTCCAAAAAGATGTCGGCCTGGGCCCGGATTTTGCCAATGCCACAGTTACTATCTGCCATTCCAGAACGGCGAACATGGCCGAGATTGTCAGATCTGCCGACGTGGTGGTCGCCGCCGTCGGACAGCCAGAACTCATTACAACAGAAATGGTCAGCCCGGGCGCCATCGTCATTGACGTGGGCATCAATCGTGTCGATAGTCGACTGGTGGGAGACGTTGATTATCCAGGCCTGTCGGCTATTGCTCGTGCGATTACACCCGTGCCAGGAGGAATTGGACCGCTGACAATCGCCATGCTGCTGAGCAATACACTCAAGGCTTGCCGGCTTCAAAACGATGCCGTCAAGGCTCTGGCAACGCGGGATTAGCTACGCTCGCGAGCACACGGCGAAGTTGCACTAGAGACGCCGCAGCATCGACGCCAGGAAAGTTAGCTTGCTGTCTCAGCAACTAGTCCGAAGCTACCTTGCGGAGCTTGTCCAACTTCGCATTGGTCGGGGCGGGAACCGCTGGGCGGGACTTGGGCAGAAATGATTGGGCGGATACCAACGTGACCAACCGCCCCGATTGAACGCACTCGCCGCGTTGGTTGACCAGTTTTCGAAACCAGACCACCTCGCCGCTGCGACGGCCCCTGGGAGTAATGGACTCGACTTCGGTCACGACATGCACCGTATCACCCACGTAAATGGGCTTGTGGAAACTCCAGTCGTCAATTCGAACAAACGCCAGCGTTCGCATCCGCGGGCAACTACTGCTCAAACCGGCCATGAATGACAAGCCCAGCAATCCGTGTGCAATCGGTCGACCGTAGGGAGTTTCGGCGGCAAACTCATGATCCACATGCAACGGATCGAAGTCGCCCGTCATCCCGGCAAAACTCACGATGTCAGATTCGGTGACCGTTCGACCCGGGCTTTTCCAAGTCAATCCGGGCTGAATGTCTTCCAAAAACATTACGTCTGTCATTTATGGCTCCCAACTGCCACCGAGGTCTCACGGCCAGACACCAGCAAGAGTGTCGCAATTTCTTATGCGTTCATCCCAAACTCGAAGAGTTCTGGAACGCACAGCCCAAGAAAGCCCCGCGTCCTCGGCTGTCTTCAAACAGTGAGCGTGCTGCAAACTGCGGAATACCAGGCAGTCGACTTGTTCCTTCTCGAACACTCGTTGGCGTTGCAGGATATCCTCAGCGACGGATTTCCTCAACCAATTTCAGCCTTCAAATCTTTGGTTTCGCTGCACTAGCCCCACATATTCGGTCCACAAGCAAAGCTTGACCTGGCTTCCCCAATGCACTCACGTAGTCTGCCGGACGCAGCTTGCCAACATCCCGCAGCAGGATATCGCGAACCGCAGCAACTGGAAAACAGTCTTGGCTAACGGCCTAAGCACCCCAAACCCACATTATTCATCCGGATTTCACGCAATGTCCGCCCTTAGCCGGCTGCAACAGCCATCTCAGCCACCTTAGGAGAGTCTTTGCCCTGCGGGGCAACGCTGCGCAGCATTTTTGCAGGGATTTACAAGCACGAAGCGCCAGCAGGTGTGTACTCGATGGCGACCGATACTCACTCACTCGCTCGCGCGTCGTGCTTGTATTCTCGGGCGAGCCGCTCGACACAAAACGCTGCACAGCGTGCCTGCTGGGGCTATTGACTGCCCAATTGCAGGTGATCTACCACTAAAAAGCGAGAATGCTTACGATAACAGGCGGATTTGCGCTCAAACTACCTGTCCCCAGCAGAACCCGTAGCCATTCCAATCGCCACATATCACCACCTCCATCCACGATCAGTTCTGGAGACCGCTGCGTCATGGCAGACGATAAGAAATTGAATCCTGTAGAAGTCATCAAAGCGGATAGCAAGCTGCTAAGGGGCTCGATCTCGGAAGACTTGAGCAGCGATTCCGACCAGTTTGCCAAGCCCAACACGCAACTGCTTAAATTTCATGGCACCTATCAGCAAGATGATCGGGATGCGCGTGGTAAGCAGGAGGAAGGAAAGTCGTCAAAGCAGTTCAGCATGATGACGCGAACGCGAATTCCAGGCGGCAGGCTGACTGCCGAGCAACTGCTGGCACACTTGGATCTGTGTGATGAAATCGGAAACTCGACTCTAAAATGCACCACTCGGCAAGCTTTGCAACTGCACGCGATTCCCAAGCAGGACTTGCGACAGACGATTCGCCGGATCAATGAAGTGCACTTGAGTACGCTGGCAGCCTGCGGGGATGTCAACCGTAATGTGATGTGCTGCCCCGCTCCCATTCACGATGAAGTGCACCGCGAACTCGTGCGGCTGACTGATGCTCTCAAGGACCATCTAGCACCCAAGTCGGGTGCCTATTATGAGCTGTGGTTGAAAGACGAAGAAACCGGCGAGAAAGAACTGGTTGGCGGAGCCGAGGAAGAGCCGATTTACGGTCCTACGTACCTGCCGCGAAAATTCAAAATTGCTGTCGCCCGTCCGGATGACAATTGCGTCGACATTTACACCAACGATTTGGGCTTCTTGGCGGTTGTCCGCGATCAGCAGGTAATCGGCTACAACGTGCTGGTGGGAGGCGGATTGGGAACGACACCGAGTGCCAAGAAGACTTTTCCGGCGCTCGCCAAGCGCATGGCTTTCGTAACACCTGAGAACGCCTGCCGTGTAGCGGAAGCTGTCGTCAAGGTTCAACGCGATCACGGGAACCGGGACGATCGTAAAACCGCGCGGATGAAGTATTTGATTGCGGATAAGGGGCTGGATTGGTTCCGCGGTAAAGTTGAGGAGTATTACGGCGAAGCGCTGGCCCCCTGCACGGAAGACGACGTACATGGATTTGATGATCATCTTGGCTGGGCAGAGCAGGGCGATGGGCGATGGTTTTACGGCTGGAACATCGAAAATGGTCGCTTGTATGACGATCAAGATCGCCGATGGAAGTCCGCGTTAAGAGAAATCTGTTCCGAATTGAAGCCTGGATTTTGCCTGACACCACATCAGAGCATTCTGGTGACCAACCTGAGCGAAGCGGACAAACCCAAACTCGAAGCGATCATTCTCAAACATGGTCTCCCACTCAGCGAACAAATCTCTACCGTCCGCCGCTGGTCCATGGCCTGCGTGGCGCTCCCAACCTGCGGCTTGGCGGTTACCGAGAGCGAACGTGTTTTGCCTTCTCTAATGGATCAGCTGGAACCCGAACTGGCGAAACTGGGTTTGGACAGCGAGGCCTTTACTGTGCGGATGACCGGCTGCCCAAACGGCTGCGCTCGTCCTTACAACGCCGACGTTGGCTTGGTCGGCAAGACCAAAGGCAAGTACACGCTCTTCCTGGGAGGTCAGTTGCTCGGGACAAGACTGGGCACCGTATACAAGGACCTGGTCGCCTTTGAGGACATCACTGCAACCCTGGTACCTGTATTTCATGCCTTCAAGCAATATCGGGAGCCTCAGGAAACGTTTGGAGATTTCTGTCACCGTGTCGGCAACGAACAATTGAGCCTGTGGGCAGACGACATTGCATCCACAGTATGATTGCTAGCCGGATGTATCTGCGGAGCGGCAACGCTCTGCATGAATAGCCCCCCGCATTCCGCTTTGCTGGTTAAAGTATGGCCGTTCACCGCTTACAGCGCTCACCAGTTACAGCGTCCCTGATTGATAGCACTCCCCAGTTACAGGCAAAGCTTGGACTTACGCTATGGTCTGGATAGCCTTGCCAGTTATTGTCGTAGCCGATCGGAACTTCGATCGAACGATCGTGCAGGGACTTGCGATGGCCGACGCGTTTACCAGCCCATGACCATGTTGCTTTCGATGACCTTCCGCGCCTTTTCGAGGTCGCTGCCCGTCTCGTGCATGTATAGCCGAATTGCATGCACCTTGTCCCCGGAGGACTTGGATAGACAATCCCGAGCAACTCCGCAGATATCCATCTTGCTGGTTAAGCCCAAGACCCCCTTGGAAACGACCCAAGTATCCCGAGGCCGCTTGGTGACGCGAATGACTTCGTCGGACGCGTAGGCGTCGGACACGACACTGCGGGCCGCCTCTTCATCATCCGCCCAAGTGATAATGATGTGGCTGTCCGTTTCAATTTCAAACAAAGGCATTGCTTTACTCCCGTTTATGGCAAACCCAGTGTGACCTACACTCTAGCATATCGGGCTTGTGCTCTCCTTGAAAGCTTAAGCTATCAGAGTCCGCAACGGACTCTTTGGCGGGAGCCCGCTAGTTTCAGTTCCATAAGCCTCCGATTCCTTTTTTACGTGAAAATGCGTCGAATTTGCCAAGTTCGGTAGGAGCGTACCAGGTAGTGAAGCAGAGATTCAGCTGGAACGGACTGATCGTTGCCCTCACGATCTCGCTTGTGCTGATACCGGTAATTTTCGGACAGCTCGACCGTAGCATTGCCAACTGGCACTTGGCGTCCGCGGCCAACGCCCTGCAGTTTGGTGAAGACGGCGCCGACGAGCAACTGCGGCGTGCCGAACAGGCATTCCCCGAGTTGGAAAAGCTGCATGATTATTGGCTGGTGAGAATCATGCAGGCACTCCTTGAATCCCCATCTCAGGTACCCGAAATCGTCAGCCGAGCGAAACAGTCCCAGATGGACTATCTTTCCCTCGGTCAATATGCGTTGCAACGCCTTGAGTCCATCAGGCAATATGCCGAGGCAGTTGAGGTCCTGGAGCTGATGCTGAGTGAAGTTCAGCGCTCGGACCCAACTATGCTGAACCAGTTGGCGTATTTCCGATCCCTGGCGGCCGTGGATCTTGACCGCGCATTGGCGGACATCAACCAAGCGCTGGAACATTACCCGGAGAACGAAGCCTTTCGCGATACCCGAGCATGGGTCTTGTTCCAAATGGGAAAGCCAGTCGAGGCCCTCGAGGATGCGGAATTTGCCGTGTCGAAGCTGGAGGAATTGAAAACCAGACTGGAAGAGGATCCGCTCATGCGGTGGTCTATGTGGCTCCAAGACTCATCAACCCAACGCCAGCCGACAGACTCAACAGAAGCCCTCACCCGCGAGGAAGCCAACCCCATTCTGTGGAATGAGGGTGTGCTGCGATTTCACCGCGCGAAAATCCTGGAGTCCTTAGGCCGCGACGAACAGGCTCAACAGGATTGGGCGTGGTTGAAGGAAAATCGACTGCCCCTGGAAGGCGAATTGCAGTAAAAGGCGGCCAGCCCTAGGTGAAACATTTGCGAAACACCGTTTGGCGGGCTATGCTTCACCGCCGTTTCCCGGTTCCGCAAACGAAGGAAAGGGAAATTCTTGCTCGCATCCAAGGGAACCAGTGCCTTGCGCGTTCAACTGTCTTTGCTGCTAGTCATGCTTTTCACCGGATTCTGCTGGGCATGGCAGCGCATAGAGCCCGCCGGCAAGAGCGACCCGCTGGGGCCCTATCGTGAGGCAGCTATTTCCCGCTGGGAAGGCGAAATTCAAAAACTCGAAGAGCTGGATCGCAAGGAGAGCAATCCTCCCGACTCGGTTTTGTTCTTGGGCAGCTCCAGTATCAGACGCTGGAATTCCCTGGCTCAGGACCTGGCCCCCTGGCCAACCATTCGCCGCGGCTATGGAGGGGCCCGCTTCTCGGATCTGGCAGTCTTCATCGATCGATTGACGCAGCCGCATGAATTCGATGCCCTGGTGATCTTTGTGGGAAACGACATCGCGGGAAAACCTGAAGACAAGAGCCCTGAGCAAGTCGTCGAGCTGTTCCAGTACGTGGTCGAAAGAGTGCGGACCCATCATTCGCAGCAGCCCATCTTTCTGCTGGCAGTCACCCCGACAAGCTCCCGTTTCGATGTCTGGCCCCGCGTGGCTCGCATGAACAACCTGCTAAAGGCCCATTGCGAATCCGAACCAGGGCTGCATTTCATCGAAACTGCATACGCCTTCCTGGGGCCGGACGGAACTCCCAATGACACTTTGTTCGTGGAAGATCGGCTGCACTTGAATCGCGAAGGCTATCGGGTCTGGGCGGAGATCATCAAGGAGCATCTGACCAAGGTTCAGAGCTCTGATGAAAATCGTACTCCTCCCAGTGTTCGGTAACGCAGTGGGCAGACTAAAGCTAATCGCTGGCGACGCACTACTTGGCCCCTGCGGATCGCAGTTGGCGGTCGCGAAGAGCCTGGGCGAATCCCTGATCTTCAACTAGGTGCACCAAAATGCAATCAGCCCCCCTGCGGTCGGACTCGCGGAGAAATTCGTAGAAGCCGGCTGCGTAGTCTTTCAAGCTGTTGAATTTCTTGCACCACATCCATTGCCTTCCCGCCGTCTGCTGTCGACGGCTCATCCCAGCCTGCTCAAGCGCATCCTGGCATTCGATCCAGCTGGTATTCAAAGGCATCATCCAACAGCAGGTCGTTCTGCCGGTTGCAGTGCCGACCAGTGCTTCCAACTCAGCGACATCCCGAAACAACCGCACTTCAGCTCGAGGCTGGTAATGGGCGTGTCTCAGACCGGGTGACCGAACCGCCGTTTCAGCGTTCGCATTTTCTATCTGTGGCGACAAACTGGCAGTGGGAAAATGCTGCTGAATGTCTCCCAGGGTCACCGCACCAGGCCGCAATATCACCGGTACGTCGCCAAGACAGTCGACCACGGTCGACTCTAGACCGACTAAATCCGGATTCTGACAAAAGACTGCGTCAATGCGACCGTCGAGATCCTCCAAGACAGCTTGCCAGGTGGTGCAACTCGGTCGCCCCGATCGATTCGCAGAAGGCGCCGCTATGGGTAACTTCGCCTGCCGCAGGATTTCACGAGCGAAATGGCAAGCTGGAATGCGAATTCCCACAGAATCCAGTCCTGCTGTGCAAGTGTCCGATATGCCGCTGGCTTTTGGCAATATGACCGTCAAAGGTCCTGGAGCAAACGCGGATAACAAGACCCGGGCACAGGAGGTCATGTCCCGCGCCGCCATGGGCCAGTCGTCCACATCCGCCAAGTGCACGATCAAAGGGTTATCGTCGGGTCTTCCCTTAGCCTCAAATATCGCGGCCACAGCCCCTGCATTGGTCGCATCAGCTCCCAAGCCGAATACGGTTTCCGTTGGGAAAGCCAACAATTTCCCTTGCTGCAGCAGACGCGCAGCCTGCGTTTCATCCGTCAATCTCAGGGTGTTGATCATGGAAATTCTGTCCTCAGCCAGGGACGCTCGTGAAATTCGATTCCGAAAGGTACAAACATCGAATTCAACTGTTAAGCTATGCCCGGTTGTAATGCAGGCTTGGGTTTCCCCAAACAGCGTCGGATCGAAAGGCAGCAGATCCGGCTTAAGGCCAGTCCCAGTCCTGCACTCCAAGCAGGTTGCCCGCGTCTCAAGTGTTTTCCAATTGCCGGCCTGCCTGCCAAACTGAATTGGAATGCCGGTCATATATTTAGACAATTGCAAATCGAATCGCTTTCACGTCCAGCCGTCTGAAGCAATTTCAAGGCTTGACTTTGAGGACTCGTCGCATGAGAAAACCCATTGTCATCGGTATTGTTGGGGGCGTAGCATCGGGCAAAAGCTTTGTCGCCAACGAATTGGTTCGGCTGGGAGCTGGGCTGATTGATGCAGACACGATCGGTCACGAAATTCTCAATCAGCCACTCGTGGCCCGCACACTCGTACAGGAGTTTGGGCCCGGCATTCTGCAAAGCCCGACCTCGGACAGCACACAGCAACCCGGCGTAAGCCGCGCGGCAATTGCGGCCATCGTGTTTTCGACAGATGACAGCGCATCCGCAAAACGCAAACGGCTGGAAGAAATCTTGCATCCGTTGATTCAAGCGGAAGCAGTTCGCAAGCTCAGGCTCTATATCGAAGCCGATCCGCCACCACCGGCAATCGTCATCGATGCGCCCCTATTGCTGGAAGCTGGCTGGCGTGCAATGTGCGACTGGGTTATTTTCGTCGACGCAACTCAAGAATTGAGATGGCGGCGGGCCCAGGCTCGAGGCTGGACGGCCGAACAGTTTGCGGCCCGCGAGGCAGCCCAAATGCCTCTCCCCGAAAAACGCGCGGCTTCGACTCACACCATCAACTCTTCCGATGACCAACAGCAGTTGCGACAGGATCTCGCAAAACTGTGGGATGCTAGAAACCCGACCTGACTCCTCCGCTGGCCACACAAGCACACCTGCCGGGGGGAGACGCAAGCTCCGCGGCTGCAGCTGTTTCGCTTAAGTAGCCACCAACACCAGACAGTGGACGCATCGCAGCCACCCTCGCCAGACAGTGGACGCATCGTAGCCACCGTCGCCAGACGGTGGACGTGTAGTCGCCAGACGTTGGACGACGCGTCGACCAAGTTCTGGCAAGCGTGGCTACGGGTAAGAATTCATCTGCCGCTCGCTTAAGTGCATAGTCGGATTCTTGAAGGCTGCGTAAAATGTGTCAGTGTCACAGAACCCGCTGGCCTGCTATTTCAACCCGGTCCCCCCTGTCCCGCAAAACCCCTACAAGTTGACGAATGAACGTGCCCACATACGTTCATCTCCTTTCCCTTGACCGGGTGGGGTACCGCCAGGCGAGCTTCGAGCTAAGAAACGTAAGTGCGAAATTCTCAGCGATGTGACCATTGAGAATCGTTTTTCAACAAGGCTCCAATGAGGATTGTTTGTTCATGTCATTTCGATCTATGGCAATCGTGTGCCTAACCACGCTAATGTTGGGCAGTGCAGGGACCGTGTTAGGTGCCGATTTTCCACCCTTTGACAAGGTTGTCGAGGGTTACACCAAGATTGATCCCCCCGCCGATGCTTCCGCCACGATGTACACGGTTTACATCAAGGAAAATGAGGGGCAACTGCTATTCGAACTGCCTAAAAACTATGGCACCAAGAAGTACTTTATCGGATTGACGGTTGCCAGTGGCCAACAGTTCGCCGGCTTGCAGGCCGGGGACTATTACGTTGAATGGCGGCAGTACAACAATCGTCTGGCGTTGATCGAACCCAACATGCGAATTCGGTCGGGAGGCGACAACGAATCGAAAGACTCGGTCAATCGCTTGTTCACCGGACGAGTGCTAGTCGATTTGCCCATCATCACCATGTCGCCCCGCGGCGGTCCGGTCATTGATGGCGACGCACTGTTGGTGAGCAATGCATCCGTGTTCTTTGGTGCGGACGGACGGAGCAAGAACCCCGCGCTAGCCAAGATCGTTAAATCGAAGGCCTTCCCGAACAATATCGAGTTGGCATTTGAAATGCCCAATGCGGCAGGCAACTTGCAGACGTTGTATTACTCGATCAGCGAAATTCCAGCCAACACCGGCTACTCTCCGCGGAAAGCGGACCAGCGAATTGGCTACTTCACCACCTCGTACTCCGACTACGGCAAGTACAAAGACGACGAAGTTGACGTTAACTACATCAACCGCTGGCATCTGAAAAAGCGCGACCCTTCACTGGCCGTTTCGCCACCCGAAGAGCCGATCATTTTCTACCTGGAACATACGACTCCGGTACGCTATCGACGCTGGGTTAAGGCTGGCGTTGAGTATTGGAATCGCGCTTTTGAAAACGTGGGAATTTCCGATGCGATCGTGGTTTACTACCAAGACAAAGCTACCGGTGCCCACATGGACAAGGATCCGGAGGATGTGCGTTACAACTTTATTCGCTGGCTCAACAACAACATTTCAACCGCCATTGGGCCTTCGCGGGTGCATCCCGAGACCGGGCAGATTCTGGATGCCGATATCGTGCTGACAGACGGTTGGATCCGCTATTTCAACGAGAGCTTCTCGGACTATATGCCACTGATTGCCATGGAGGGAATGAGCGCCGAAGCAATCGCTTGGCTGGCAGAACATCCCAATTGGGATCCTCGGATTCGATTTGCCGAACCCAGCCAGCGCCAGCACATTGCCGCCAAAATCCGCTCGCAGCTGACCAGTCCGTATGCGGGTTTCGATGCCGCACAACCCAAAACGGAATTGCTCGGTGACGACTTGTTCGATGGACTCGTGGGCCGCACTAGTCAGGTCAACGGCATGTGTTTGGCCGCTACCGGGCGACAGATAGACACCTCCGTCATGCGCATGATCTTGGCAATGGGGCCGGAAGCCATCCTTGCCGAAGATGACGACGAAAAAGGCAAGAAGAAAAAGAAGAAGAGCAAGGACGACGACGAAGAAGAGGACGAGGAAGAATCGGACGAGAAGAAATCCGATGATGACGACGATAAAGATGAAGATGATGAGAAAGACGACTCCGAAGCTGGAGATGACGAAGAAGAAAAAGAGGCCAAAGCAGAGGACAAGAAGGAGAGCAGCAAGCCCAAAGAGCCTGTTATCGATGGCATGCCTGAATCCTTCATCGGACCGCTGCTAGCCGACCTGGTCGCTCACGAAGTTGGACACACACTTGGTCTGCGTCACAACTTTAAGGCCAGTGCCGTCTACACTCTGGATGAGATCAACAGTGAAGAAATCAAGGGCAACAAGGCCTTTGCCGGCTCGGTGATGGACTACCTGCCCGTCAACCTGCGTCTGGAAACCGGCGAAGTCCAAGGCGATTTCGCTATGATCGAAGTCGGACCCTACGACATGTGGGCCATCGAGTTCGGTTACACCTTCGACAAGAATCCCGAGAAGATCCTTGAACGCGTCAGTGAACCGGAACTGCAGTTCGCAACCGACGAGGACACGATCGGTCCGGATCCCCTGGCTCGCCGCTATGACTTCAGCAAGAATCCGCTGGAATATGCACTGGAACAAAAGGTTCTTATTGAACGGTTCCGCAAGAAGCTAATGACCGACTATGTAAAGGACGGTGATAGCTGGACCAAGGCACGCGAGGGCTACGAGTTAACTCTCAACCTGCAAATGAAGAACACCAGCATGATGTCCAATTGGATCGGCGGTGCGTTCGTCAATCGCGACAAGAAGGGTGATCCTAAGGAGCGGCTGCCCATCGAGGTGGTTCCGGCAGAAACCCAACGCGAAGCACTCGACTTTGTTCTCGAATCGACCTTCCGAGATGATGCTTACGCACTGTCGCCGGAATTACTGGCTCGGCTGACCAAGGACTTTTTCGGAGGCTTTGGAGGAGATCCGGCCTGGCCCGTTCACGATCGGATACTCTCCATGCAAAGTTCGGCTTTGACTCAATTGATGAATGCCACAACTCTGCGCCGGGTTTACGACAATGAATTCCGCACCCCCAAGGATCAAGATGCATTCACTTTGCCTGAGTTGCTCGATTCGATAACCGCTGAGATCTGGAGCGAATTGGACGAGGATCTCGACGGCGAATATTCGGCGCGGGAGCCGATGATTTCCAGCCTGAGGCGCAATCTTCAGAGAGAGCATCTGGAAAGACTGATTGACCTGACCTTGCCCGGCAATGGATCCTCCGCGGCCTACAAGGCAATCTCCAATCTATGCATCATGGAGCTGGGGGACTTGCGTAAGTCGATCGATGATGTCTTGGAATCAGCCGATTCGTTAGACGCTTACTCCAAAGCTCATCTGCTGGAGGCCAGTACCCGCATCGAGAAGGCTTTGGACGCGGTTTACATTTATAACCAGTCCTCGCCTTCCCAGCTGAACCTGCCGTTGCTGCTCTTTGGCGAGTCGCCCGAGAGTTCGCGATCGAACTAAAGCCTTCCAGGCCGTTCGTAAACCAGTAGCACTCAAACTTTAACGGAAAGGCCGGACACATGTCCGGCCTTTCTTTTTGTTCGGGTTTGCAACTAGACCAAGTTTTCCGAGAACTTCTTCTGCATGCAAACCAGAGCTTGCCGACCCGCCGCACTTTTAACGACCACGTTGACCCGCAGCTCGCTGGTATTAATCATCTCAACATTGATATTCTCAGCAGCTAGCACTTCGAACATACCAATGGCTACGCTCGTGTGGCTTCTCAGCCCTATGCCACTGACCGAGAGCTTGGCAATATCCTGGCTGCACAAGACGCGTTTGACCTCGAATTGCTTCTGAAGCTCCTCCGCCACCTTTTGGGCAGCCTGGAATTGTGAACGGGGAATACTGAAGCTGATGCCAGTCTCGCCTTGGAAGCCATCATAGCTCTGCACGATCATGTCGACAAAGATTCCGGCCTGAGCCACCGCCTCAAATACACTGGCCGCCAAGCCAGGTGAATCGGGGACGCCCAAGAGCGTAACGCGTGCCTGGTCATCACTCAAACTGATCTCGCTTAAGCTCAACTGTTCCATATCCGCCTTACGCAAGTCAGTAACCAGTTTGTCGATATCCGCTTGACTCGCCTTCCGTTCGGGAATCTCGTCCCATTCCGCAGCGTCGGCGGGCCGCTGATGAAGCGAGAATGTCTGATGCACGGCCCGCAAAGCCGCCAAGGCCTGCGCACGTTCAACAAGAACTGAGATTTTGATTTCACTGGTGGTAATCATCTGAATGTTGATGCCGGCATCCGCCAGAGACCGGAACATCTGCTGCGCGACACCGGTCTGTTCGGCCATCCCCAGGCCCACCACCGAAATCTTGGAAACTTCATCGTCCTGTGTAAAACCCGCTGCACCCACCTGTTCCACCGCGGTGGCCACGACTTTGGCAGCTTTTGAAAGCTCCTCTTTGGGAACCGTGAAAGAAATATCCGCCCGATCTTGTTGGCCAATATTCTGCACGATCATATCGACGGTGATCTTCTTTTCCGCCATCAATTTGAAGATCGTCGAACTGGAGCCAGGCTTGTCAGGAACTCCTTGAATCGTGATGCGTGCTTCATTCTTGGTCATGGCAGCACCGCAGACAGGTGCGGTTTTTGATTCGCTGCTGCCGCAAATCAGCGTTCCTTTGGTATCGCTAAAGCTGCTGCGGACATGAATGGGAACGTCGTACTTTTTGGCGAACTCGATCGATCGATTGTGCATGACCCCCGCTCCCAGGCTGGCCAATTCCAACATCTCGTCATAACTGATTTGGCTCAATTGCCTGGCTTCGGGCAGCTGCCTTGGATCGGTGGTGTATACGCCATCCACATCCGTGTGGATTTCGCAAGCATCGGCGTGCAGCACGGCTGCCAAGGCCACAGCCGTCGTATCGCTGCCCCCGCGGCCCAAAGTGGTGATGTTCAGATCTTCATCGATACCCTGAAAACCAGCTGCAATAACAATATTGCCATCGGCGAGCAGCCGGTTAATTCGTTCCGCGGAAATGGAACGAATGCGAGCCTTGGTAAACGAGCTGTCGGTTTGAATGCCCATTTGGGCGCCGGTCAAGCTCACCGCCTGGTAGCCCAGGGAGTGGACGGCCATGGCCATCAAAGCCACGCTCACCTGCTCACCTGTGGAGAGCAGCATATCCATTTCTCGCGCGGGAGGACTGTCGCTCACCTGGGCGGCCAGATCCACCAGATGGTCAGTATTGTGCCCCATGGCACTCACGACCACGACGACCTGCTTGCCATCCTGTTGAGCTCGAATCGCCTTGCGTGCGGCCGCTAGAATCTTTTCAGGGTCGGCTACGCTGGTCCCGCCAAATTTTTGTACTACGAGTGCCATAGGAGAATGCCAGGGTCAAGAATTTGCTTGCGTGCTTGGAACCATCGCTAGCTCGAGCAGAAAGCTTTGACCGCAACATGCATCGCGGGAGCTAGGACCACGTTCCCCTCACAAAGGCCTCCATCATCTCCCAGCCTTTCGAAAATGCAATGGCCGATTCGGCCGCACAGGCCTCGCTGTACACGCCGCCCGAGGCCGGCACACCTTGTCCACAAACAGCCAGTGGGACCATGCCGTGAGAGTGTTTTTTCGTCGAGCAGGGCGTCGGATGATCGGGCAGTACCAGTAATCGATACTCTGGAAAAGACTTCAGCTTCTCGTGAATCGGAGCTACCACATGCTCGTCAATAGCCTCCAATGCCTTGATTTTTTCCAGGTAACGGCCTTCGTGAGAAGCCTCGTCAGTGGCTTCTACATGCACGCAAACGATGTCATATTGGTCCAGTGCGTCCACCGCAGCCAACCCCTTGCCGGCGTAATTGGTGTCCAAGTAACCAGTGGCCCCTTCGACTTCGATTCGGGGCCATCCCATCAACGCCGCCAGCCCGCGCAACAAATCAACCGCTGTAATCATGGCTCCCTGAAGACCATACTTCTCGAAATACGGGGGTAGGCTTGGACTTTTGCCTTGTCCCCAGAGCCAGACGTTGGTGGCCGTCTTGAGGTTCTTCGCTTGGCGCGAACGATTCACGGGATGCTCGGCGAACACGCCCACCGATCGCTGCATGAGATCGGTCAACAGATCGCTGCCTGGACCACGCGGATAGTCATCGACAACCGTCAAATCGGTCAAGTCATGAGGGGCGCGGGTGCGCGTGTCAGCGGAAAAGGGCAGGGGGTGTTCGGCGGAACCACGACAGATCAAAAGGTTGCGGTAGCTAACACCCGGAACGAACTCGAGCCGCTCATCATCTAGGGTCTCCGCCAATGATTTCAGCAGCTGGGTAGCCTCCGAGGTCGAAATATGGTCGGCGGTAAAATCCACCATCAGCTGATCGATGATAGTCACCAGGTTGCAGCGGACCGCCCAATCATGCTCCCCTAATGTGATGCCTTGCGCGGCTGCCTCGATCGGCGCTCGCCCAGTAAAGTACTGGTTCGGGTCGTAGCCAAACAAGGTCATGTTGGCCACCTCGCTACCGGCCGGCAAATGGGCTGGCACGTTATCCGTACGTGCCACCACACCGGAATGAGCAATGGCATCCATATGCGGAATGCGAGCCGCCTGCAGCGGAGTCTGGCCGTCCAGCTCCGGCAAAGGTAGATCGGAACAGCCGTCAGGGATAATGATTGCGTATTTCATGGAGAGATACTTCCCATTTCTATCTTGGGCAGCAGCATGCCCGTTGGTTAGGTCTTATCGCGAGGCCAATCGATCTTGCATGACACGCAGCCGAACACTTGGGCCGTGAACAATGGGTAATTGCATGATCCGCTCAACCGCCTTGCGGGCCGCGCCCTCGGATGCTTCGTGCGTCATGATGACCAGCTGCACGGTCTGAGACACATCTTCCGGTGCGGTCTCATGCTGGATAATCGACGCTATCGACAACTGCTCCTGTCCCAAAATGTTGGTAATCTTGGCCATGACCCCCGGCTCATCAACCACCCGGAATCTCATGTAATAGCGACCTGGCAAATCATCCACAGCCCTTATGCGGACACGCGATTCCCGTTGACTCCAAAGTTCGAGCGTTTGAAACGTAATCTGCTCACGCCCAACTGCCACATCGATCATGTCGGCCACGACCGCCGAAGCTGTCGGCATTTGGCCAGCGCCTTGCCCGTGGAAAAACACGTCTCCCACCGCGTCCCCCACGACCGTGATCGCATTGTAATTCGCTTGAACCTCAGCCAAGGGCTGACCCTTACGCACCAAAGTCGGGGCCACACACAATTCCAGTCCTTCAGCTACCAACCTGGCGTGAGCGATTAACTTGATACGAAACCCAAGCTTGCTGGCAAACTGTAAATCCTTGGCATCCAGGGTATCGATGCCCACCCGTGGAATTTCGCTCCAATGAACGCGGGCTCCGAACGCCAGGTGCGCGAGAATCGCCAGTTTCTGCGCTGCATCGGTTCCGTCCACGTCCATGGAGGGATCCGCCTCAGCGAAACCAAGCTCTTGTGCTGCCTTCAAAGCTTGATCATAGCTCCAACCGTGCTGATCCATCTGCGAAGCAATAAAGTTGCTGGTGCCGTTCAAGATTCCCTGCACCGATTGGATCTGATTGGCGGAGAAGCACTGACTCACATTGGTGATGATCGGTACGCCTCCCGCCACCGCAGCCTCAAAGGCGATGCAGCGTCCCAGGGCACGTGCCCGATCAAACAACTCGGGACCGTGATCCGCCAACAAAGCCTTGTTGGCTGTCACCACATCTTTGCCAGCTTCCAGTAATTGCAGCATGATCGAGCGGGCCGGTTCGAGTCCCCCAATCAGCTGTGCAACGACCTTGATCTCAGGGTCGTCCAGCACCGTAGTCAAATCATCGGTGAGAACACCCTGGGGCAAGTCACAACCGCGCGCTCGTGATAGATCACGAACGACAGCCTTTTCCAGCCAAAGCGTTCGCCCAGCATGTCTGGCTGTTCGATCTCCATGATCCAGAAGAAGCCTGGCCACGCCGGAACCGACTGTCCCCAAGCCTACTATCGCAACCTTAGTTTTGTCCATCGCCTTTTTCGATTGGCGGAACTCCACCTGCGTCGCAGGATAAACGGAGTCCCTAAGCCCATTGAGCTGCTGCTAAATCCACACCAGAGAGGCCATATCGTAATCGAAAACCAAGGTTCGCGGCTATTGGGGCTCGGGCAGCATCCGCCTAGGGTGCTCTCGCCGAAAGCATGGCTAACGCGGTTCTGTTCAGTTTTCGGATCGGTTCTACGACCGCCTAACTGCCCAATGCGCTGGCCGATCCGCAACGAATGCAAAGCGAAGCTACCTACCAACGATTCCGTTACTGCTTGGCAGCGTCGCGCACATTGCGCGTCACTTCATAGATTCGGAACTGACGCCCAGAAAGTTCCTGCAACTCTTGCACGATGTCTTGGTCTGAAGCCTGCCCCACAACGTCACTGGGATCCTCCAACATTTTAGAAAGAGTGTCCGTCCTTTTGTTAATCCGAGTCTGCAGGGTCAAAATCAGACGTAGCTCCGCCAACTGATCCACCAGTGGCTGATCTCCACTCTGCATTTGCTGAGCCGGACCTTGCTGCTGTTGCTGCTTCTTTCGCTCCTGATTTTCCTTCTGAACTTGCACCAATGCGTTGATCATCTCCTCTAACGAACTGACGATCTCGGACTCCGTCGTTAACGTCAACTCGTCAACCTTGCCCTCGCGTAACCTACCTTCAACCTTGCCAATGTCGGTGTTCAGCTGCTCCATGGCTTCGGGAAATGCGGCACTGGAGCCTTCTTCCCGGAGCAGCAGATAGGCACGCTCACCCTCTGCCAGAATCTTGGCCTCCTCCACCGATAGCTTGCTGGCTCGAATCTCCAGCTGACGGTTGGCATTTCCTTCACCGGCGATCTCCATCAATCGCTGCGTTTCTTGCAGCACTTTGTCTTGCATGTCCAACATCCGCCGCAGACGTTCCTCCAACGAAGCCAGCGATCGTTCAATCTCCTCTTCACGCAGCTGCCGCAAAATCTGCTCGAGTTCCTCGATCGCTTCGCGAAGCTCTTCTTCAGCCTGGCGTTGTTTTTCTACTGCACCCTCGCGCTCTGCTTCGTCCAATGCTTGCTGCGCCTCGCGCATCTTTTGTCGAGCTTGCTCCACCCGCTGACGAGCTCGTTCCATAGGTGACTGAGGCTGGCTGGCTTGGCTTTCCTCCGACTGTTCCTGCTGTCCTTGCTGCCCTTGCTGTCCTTGCTGCCCTTGCTGCCCTTGCTGTCCTTGCTGTCCCTGCTGTCCCTGCTGTCCCTGCTGTCCCTGCTGTCCTTGTTGTCCTTGCTGACCCTGCTGGTCTTGGCCCGACTGTTCGGCTTCCGTTGGAGCATCTGCCGCAGCTTCCCTTTCGCCTTGCGTCGGCTCACCACTCTCTGCCGACTTACCCGAGGGGTCCTCTTGCTTTTCCGCAGCACTCTCAGCGTCCTTAGCTTCAGCGTCCCCCTGCTTGGATTGCTCCGATCCTGAATCTGGGCTCTCGGATTCCGTTCCTGGCTCCGCCTCGGACTTTCCGGCAGCTTCGTCGGTTTGGGAAGCTTCCTTTTCCTGATTGTTGCCGTCAGCCGCGGAGGACGAGGAGGCTTCCGAACTCGAATCGTTTTCGCCTCCGATATCTTCCAGGATTTCCGACGCCTTATCCGACAAACGCTGCTGGTCTTCCGCGGCCTGCTGCAGCTGTTGGCCACCTTCGGTTCGACCGCGCAGCGAGCCCTGCAATCGCCGCAGGCGATCCACCTCTTCGATCCACTGGCGAATCTGATCGCGCTGCTCGCGAACACGTTCCTGACGGTTCTCGCTCTGCAGCAACTCGAGCAACTTTTGCAAACTGACACGGCTTAGCTTCTGTTGCTCGATGGCTTCAGAATACTGCTCGCCTTCCAAGCTTTGCGCAGCTTTGGACAGCAGCTCAGCCAATTGAGCGCTCTTCCCCAGCGTCGCCGCTTGTTGCAGCAATGCAGCTCGCGTGGGGTTGTCCACGGACTCGATCTCCGATCGTTGCAGCAACAAATCTTCAAGCCGCTGGAATCGTTCGGCCACGCTTTCCTGTTGTTTGGCAAGCGGCAATTGACGGGAAGCTGCGGAGCCGGACTCTGTTTCGGCGGTTGATTCCTGCGCCCGCAAGCCAGCTGTTGTCCGTCCGAAAACAACTAACACCAAAGCAGCCGCCAGCCACATATGGCTGGGCCGAGAACATTCCCGCTTGGTTTGTGAGATATTCATCATTCGCGGTAATCCTACTTTAAGAGCTGCAAGATTCGCTCTTTTTGCGCCTTTTCGGTCTCCGACAAAACCCGCTCCTGATCTTCGAGCAGGCTCCGGACAAGATCGATGATCTCGTTAAAGGATTCCAGATACTTCATGCTCTCCTTGATTTCAGCCAATCGCAAGAGGACGGCATCCACAGCTCTCAAGCTGCCACGGATTTGCTCGGCACACTCCCCACTCATGGAAGCGGACTGCAATTCGGCCAAATTGCTCGAAAGAATCGGATACTCAGTCTCGAGCATTGTCATCAAAGGTTGATAGACCTTTTCTGATAAGCGCTGCTGGCGGTCATAGCTATCGATACGGTTGTTGACTAACTGCAGGCGAATTCCATCCACGTTGACAGCTACCCCTAGAATCTCCTGCTCGGATTTGTCGCCCTGCAAAACAGCCTGCTGTGCTCTCAAGATGAGCATCCTTTTGATCCGCGCCGCGTCTTCATTAGTTTCCTGCTGGGTGACGAAAGTAAATACAGAGCTCTGAGCCCCCTGCGTTTGGCTCAGATCCATCATCATCGAATCCAATGAACTACGCATTTGCTGCAACTCGGAAATAATAATCTCCAAACGTTGCCGCAACTCCAGTTCCTCTCGATCGAGCAGTACCAACAATTCATCCGGCTTCACAATTTGCAATTGCTTGGGCTGCCCCATGCCAAGGTGAGACTCGCCGTTGAGGTCGAAATAGTCCGCGGCCGTAACCACTAGCCCCAGGCTTTCGCCTGCGGAAACACTAAAGATTTCATCCTCTTTGAGCTTCTTGAGATCAATCGTCGATGTAAACACTTCCGTTTGGGGCAGTTGCAGCGGTAGACGCACGGGCTGTTCGCCTTCGATGGAAAGCTCGGCAGCCAAACTGGCAACTCCATGATCGTCCTCAACCGTCCCCTGAATCGGAATCATCGCCTCTTCCGTTACGGCGTTGCCGATGCCAACCAGTCGAGCGAGTACCTCGGGAACCGTATCTTGCTGGACGTTGAGCAGGTATCTTGGAATCTGATCGGAAGTCAAGCCGTAGCGATCCAGCAATCGAATTTCAATCACTTCACTGGCGTTAACCAGCCCCAGGTCGATCGCAAATTCGGCACCGTCGCAAGCGACAGATTCGACCGAGAATCTGCTAGCTCCGTCTTCGTTCGCCTCCAGACTTCGACGGACGTATTGCACTTGCTCCAAATCGGCGCTGCTGGAGCCCAATAAACGCAAATGCGTCCCCTGCGGAATTCGCATCCCGGTGCGGTATTCCAAAGTCTCCGTCGACTCCCTGGTCAACGAGCTCATGAGATAATCCGGATAGCTTAATTCCAAGCGCATGTCTTTGATCACCGCAGGTTCAATGGTTCGAATCTGCAGATCGCTCAGCCGCGCATCCAGACCAACGACGTCCAACGATAAATCTTCTGAAATGCCATCCAATGGAGGACCATCCAGCACAAACTGCTGCCAGCCCTCGTCAACGGCACCCATCCTCCGCAAATTGGCACGCCCCCGCGTTCCGGATTGCGTTTCATAAAACAACGTGCACACTTCAGGTACTTGCTTACGATCGGCATTTGCAGACACTTGCAGCACGGCACTTGAACCACGCGTTACACGCACGACACCATCCGCGAAGGGCAAGAGTTTTCGATCCGCGGCTAGCTGCCCGGTAAAGGCAGGCAACTGAATCTGAATGCCGTCTGGGCGCAAGGCTGCCCGCCTCGGCCAAGGCTCATCGGAGAGAGCGAAAAGCCTTTGAGACCAACGCTGCATCCATCCTGGCATCAACCATACGGATAGCAGAGTGACCAGAGCGGATAGGACTAGAGCGGCCACACCTGCGCGAATCGGCCGCCAGTCAAACAGCTCCGCGGGCCGAACCTCGTCCATCGATTGATCCAGGATCCGTTCCACTCGCTGTAACATTTCACGCCGGGCTTGTGGATTCGACACATCCAATTCGATGCTGGCAGCTTCACCGGTCTCGTTGGCAACACTGCCTTCTGACTCGTGGGATTCTACCGCAGTCACCAATTGGTAGTTCAATTGAGGATAGTGACGTTCGATCAGCAGCGCCAGAGAGCGATCATGAATCTTTGCCCACAAGCGTGGCGCGGCCCAGAACAGAAGGATCCATCCAGATCCCAAGGCCATCATCAACAGCCATCCGAACCGCACCCAGCGTGGTGACTCTTGCACACCGAAAGTCACCGGCAAAAAATCGATCAAGCCCCCCAGCCAAAACAACAACAGCAGCCAACAGCCGATCGCCAGCAGTGCATAGGCGATGATGTACTTTCGCAATTCCCGCCGAACTTCTACCAGCTTCTGGCGGATTACCGGCGGCAAATACTGTTGAGCAGAGTTCACAACCAATCCCTATGTCACGCCAAACGATGCAATCTTCGCGTCAGCCATTCCAGAGTCAAACAACCAGCAATCAGAGCCATGAGCCAGCCTCGCCAACGCAACTGAAATGCCTGATCGGCAGCGCCGGGCAAGTAGGCTACTTGGTCTTGTGGCTGAATACTTTCCAGGATGCTTGCGTTTTCAGCGTCTTTCGTCGTTGCGTTCTCCACACCGCGCCAATACGCTCCTCCCGACTCGACCGCCAATTGATTGAGCAGAGAATCGTTGCGTTCGGCTCGCTGCATCTCAAGCGCAGGAACTCGAGCTTTCACGCTGGCGGTCAGCAATTCTTCCGAACCTAGTCCGCCCAATTGCAGTTGGGCGGTGTATTCACCGGGCTTCAAGACAGGAAACTGGCCGGTGTACACACCAGGTTGCGAACCATCTGCGAGCGGTCTCAGGGATAGCGGCGTATTCAGACCTTGGGGATCAATCAAACGGGCAATGACCTCACTTTGCACCAATGGTTCGAAACGTTCGTCCTTGAGTACGGCTCGTAGAACCACTTGGTCCCCTAATAGAGCCTGTTCGCGGTCCGCAAGCAAAACGCCCCGATCCGAATCCAGCAAAAGACGCCCCTGTGAAACCCAGCGTACGAGCTTAGTATAGAGTCGATCAAAATAGGCGTCTCCCAGACTTCGAATCCTCCATAATTCACTGCCTCCAATAAACAACGTGCGTCCAGCCCCATAATATTGGCTGGCCATATACACGGGCTGTTGCCCGTCCACGGCGGCAGTTGGGTCACTGAAAGTTAGCAGCGACTTGGCTCCCGGCTTCAATTCATAAGCGGAGTAAAAACTGTAGACGCCCTGAAAATCCCCCCACAGCTCCAAACTCGATTTGGGCTCATCGGTTAACCACAAGAACTCACTTTGTCGGCCATCCGCGGTCAGTTCCAGGGGCCAGGCGTTGGCGGATTCGATTCGCCCCGAGGCCAGAAGTGCACTACCGCGGCGTTCCAAAACCACCGGAGACAGGGAGCGCAAAACGTCGGCTCGAACCCCAGCCGCAGACGGTGAGGTCCATTTCGGCATCTCGACCGATCCCGCAATCATGATTAATCCACCGGCCTGTTCGGCGATCCATCGCTCCAAGGCCTGCAAACTGCTGTCGGGTACCTGCGTCCAATCTGCGTCAAACGCCACAATCGCATCGTAATTGGACAGTTCCCGCAGCCCGGCGGGAAACTCACTCAAGATCTCTTGAGCCTCCTGCGAGCTGGCTACCGTAGCGGTTTGAAGCAGTACATGCGATTCTACGTCGCGGTCCCGGTAAAGTAGATTTCGAACAAATTGGTATTCACGTGTCGGTCCACCCGCAAATATCAAAACACGATTCTTGCGTTCGATCACCTGTACGTCAGCGGTCTGCACATTATCTTCCGCATTCGCGTCGCCCTCCGGGACAATCAGCTTGGCGGCATATTGCCAATCACCGAGTGGCTTGGGTTCTAACTGAAAATCGATTCCAGTCACCACGCCATCTTCTTCAATCAAGACTTGCTCTTCAGTTTCAATTCCCAACTCGCTCAGCGGCGCGTCCTTTTCACCCGCCAAAATCTGCAGGGTGACTTGCTGACCAGCGAAGCCACTGCCAGCGATCAATACGGACATTGAAAACCGATCGCCCGGATACAATCTTTTCGGCAGATCGATCTCAACCAATTCCAAGTTGTTGGGACTTTGTGCGGAACCGACTCCTACCACATATAACGGAACATTGGCCATTTGAGTCAGGCTTAACAGCTCGCGAGGGTCCACACCCGCATTACTTCTGCCATCCGAAAATATGACGATACCAGCCAGCGGATTGCTTGCTTCGCGATCCAAAACGAACTTGATAGCATCGCCAAGATGCGTTTCCGTGCCGTTGGCTGCTAGAGCTTCTGCCCAATCCTCGGGCAAGGTAGCGACAGCCTCTTCCGCAGTAGACTCCTGGGCTTCCGTGGCTTGACTGGGACGCATATCGGCGCCAAACAGCACGGCCCACGAATACTGCGGATTGGGAACGTAGGCCAGGGCAGCCAGAACGAAGGCTGCTACACCCAGCAGCGTACCGGCGAAAAGCAGCCAGCTTCCAGGGTACCAGTCCTTGAATCCCAAAATCTGGGCCGCCCAAGCGACCAATAAAAGCAACATCGCGGTCGCAGCCGCAAGAGCGCCCACCCAGCACCATAGTCGCGCCCATTCCAGAGCATCCGTGTTCACGACAGCCTCCGCCGTTTCACTTGCATCGCTGACTTTCGAGAGCGCCGCCACCGATGTCGGGCGAGATAGCTGGTCAAAACGATAGACGCTAACCTGATGTTGCTGCGATAGCCTCTCAAGAAAGTCGCTTTGACTTATCAATCGATTGACTTCTTCGGATCGGCTCAAGCTGTTGGGCAGCCCTATGGCGGAGGGCGTGCCCGCCAGCGTCATACTCATCGAAGTATCCACCAACACGGCTACGCGCGAGTCGCGAACAATTCTTTGCTCCGTACGTCGTTCCAGCTGGAAAAAAATCAGCAACAAACCGAACAGGGCCGCCAATCTCCAGATTGTCAGCGACCAACCAATCGGACGAAAATGCTCGCGCGAATCTTTGCGATACCAGAACAGTACATAACCCAGGGCAGCCACCACCAGCAGGGCTAAGAACAACCAGTGCCACCACTGATCGAGCTGTTCGAAGCGCAACCATTGGTAGACAATGCGGGTCTGAGCTACGGGAAACGTGCAGCCCAACTCCAGGTAAGCGCCCACTAACCCCATTGCTTCGCCCCCCGTCCCTGAGTAGCGTGCCCCGCGGTCGCGTGACTAACATGCGTTGCCGTTGGGGTCGCATGGTAACTGGCGGAATATGCCAGCACTTGCTCGAGCATCAGCAAGCCCAAGAGCAGCACGATCAGCAGGGTACTGTGAATCGCATCCGGCGAACTGGTACTCAGGCCGCTGATCGCCTCGGCGGTGTCGATCTCAATCGGAACGCCGCGCAGATTTTGTTTGAGCTCGGAGTAGGAGACGCGGTCCAAATCGCCCTCGGCGGCCGGAACATTCCTGGCATGATTCTTGACCGCCGCTTCCCCCAAAGCGTTGACCATCCAGGTCTCATAAACGCCTGGTCTGAGCAGGCTGGCGGTCAAGTCGCGATCCTCTCCCTCCAGATCGATGGCCAGCTTCAGCGAAGATGCCGTTTCATCGGCAGAGACCTCTATGGGCCGCTGCAATCGCACCCGCACACCATCCGCCATGGCCGGCAAAAGCACTTCCGCCTCCGGCAGCATCGACTGCCCAACCATCACCATTTCAATCGGCTCTCCGGCAGCAGCCGATGTTGCTGGCCGACGAAAGCTGCCCAAATATCCCAAAGCTCGGAGCGTGAGAACGACGAAGGTCGGGTCTTGTGCCCAGTTCGACCACTCGGGAGTCAAGCCGGTCAAAAGTGTAAGCACGCGTCCCTGTCCGAATGCATTGTCTACGAATAATGGCATGCCTTCGGGCCCACTCGCCACCAGGTCAACACTTGCGCCTTCGGGAACATTAAGCTCCAGCATTCGGCGGATGCTCAGCAGCGAAAAGGGCGAATTCTCCATCATCAACAAGGGCGCTAACACGGGATGCGGCCTGGCGGTCACTGCTGTTTCCGATTCTTCCACTCCCTCATCGAGTTGCACGATTCGCTCTAATTTGCCCGGAAAAAAACCTTCTCCATCACGGAACAGCGAATCGTTGGCGAACTCCAGATTGGTGTTCGCCCCGCAGATCTGGAAAATGCCGCCGCCGTCTCGGCAAAAAGCCTCGAGAGAGGTGATGGCTTGCGGATCCAGCCGGGGGACGTCTAGCAAAGCTACCACATCATAGGCCCGCAGCACTTCAACCGGTACATCGCGGAGATACGATGCATCCTTGCTCTCTGCTTGTATCCCGGTCGCCAGTCTTGGGCCTGGACTGACGACGTTTTGCAAGTAGAAAGCATTGCTTTGCTCGACGTCCCCGTCGATCAACAAGACCTTCGAAGCAGCTTCTATTTCGATACTGCACCATCGCAAGTTGTCGGCCGGCAGGGCATCGTCATCGATACGGACCTCGACCACGTGATCACCTGGCACTCCAAACAAAACTTGAATTTGCCGCGTAACGGTCTCACCCGGAGCAATTTGCTCGATGACAACCGAAGGCAGGTCGACGACGTCGCCCGAGTACTCTCGCTCCACCTGCGGTTTGGCCAGCCCTTCGCCGTAGCTGACTGCCCTGATTCCCACCACTACATTCTTGGCCGGAACACTGGAACGATTGCGAACCTGAAAGCGAACAATCAATGGCACACCTGCAGCCCAGACCTCGAGTTCTGGCTCCACGGAAACGACCGACAGATTGCGACCCGAAGATTGACCGCAGTCAATTACATGGATTTTGTCGACATTCTGCGAAATTGCTTGCAGTTGATTTCGCAGACTTTCAGCCTCGGCAAACTCATTGCGGCGAAGATCAGAAACCACGTAGAGCTCAGCGTTCTGCCCCGTATTTTCCGCAACCAGGGGAGCAACCAGTTCTAGACTCTCGCTGGGCGAAACTGCCAGTGAACTTGGTTGAGTGATTTGGATTCGTTCTAGCAGACTTTCGGGATTGGGCGGCACGCTCTGCCCCATCAGATCTGCCGCGGCATCCAACCGCGCTTGCTCGCCACTATTCTTGAGAGCCAGATGTGCGCGACTCCATCGCAAGAGTGTCACCTGATGCTGGCCTGGGCGAGCACTAATCGCCCGCATCAATCCGCTCAAGGCTTGCAGTCCGCGGTCGTAGGCAGTCTGGTTCTGATCCACCTCGCCCATCGACAGGCTATCGTCGAGCAAAACATAGTGATGCGTGGTGTTTCCTCCCACCCAGCTCATCCACTGCGAGCCCGTCAACCAACTGGCCAAGAGCAAGACCAGTAAAAACATTGCCAGCATCCGCGCGGCAAGCAGCAGCCACTGCTTGAGCAGAACCCATCGCCGGTTGCGGCGATAACTCTCCAGCAAGAAGTCCATCGCAGCCCAGCGTTGGCGGCGATGGCGGAGCATGTTGATCAGGTGTATCAAGATAGGTACACCCACCAACAAGAATCCCCAAGTCAGTGGTTGATAGATAAATTGCACAGATCTTCCTACCTGCGAACCGCATGCATGCGGTCGCTCAACATTTTGGCCAACACGGCTCCGGGGGCATCGCTGGTTCGCACCAGCAAGTAGTCACACTTGGAGGCCGCGCATGCCCTTCGAATATGATCCAAAAATCGCTCCAATGCCGCGAGGTATCCCTCGCGCAGTGAACGCGGATTGCAGGTCAGATGATCCACGCTCTCCAAGCCGTCGAAACGCGTCGGATCCGCAAACGGAAAATCCAATTCGTCATCATCCAACACGTGCAGAACCATCACGTCGTGCCCGGCCTTGCGAAGCGTTTCGATGCCCTTCAACGAACTCTCTTCGGCACCCAGCAAATCACTGATCAGCACCATCAATCCGCGCTTGGGACTAGCTTGAACAACCTGCCGAAAAACCGGCCCCAAATCCGTCTTGTTCTGCGGGGTGGAGTTTTCTAGCGACAGCAGCACATCCGTCAGATGACGCTGACTGGTTCTCAGGGGTACTCGCGAAACAATCTTGCTATCGAAGGTAACGCAACCCACAGCATCCTGCTGTCTGAGAATCAACAGTGCCAAGCAAGCCGCCAACGTGCATGCGTACTCGAATTTCGTTTCAGCTACCCGGCCATAGCTCATACTGGCGGAACTATCCACCAAAAGCGTGCAGCGGAGGTTGGTGTCTTCTTCATACTGTTTGATCACCAACTTGTCTTGGCGGGCCCATACCTTCCAATCTACGTGCCGCACATCGTCGCCGGGAACATACTGTCGGTGCTGCACGAACTCCACCGACTGCCCAAAGTATGGACTACGGTGAGAACCCGACAAAAAACCTTCGACAATGTGACGGGCTTTTAGCTCTAGGCGCTGAACCCGTTTGACTGCCTCAGGAGGCAAAAATCTTTTGGAAGCGGGCATCGCGGCTCAATTCATCTTCGGTCGTAGGAGTTTCAGCCACCAAACGATCAATGACATCATCGGTCGTGATCCCATCGCTCTCCGCCGCGAACGTGACCACCATGCGGTGCCTCAGAACCGGTCGACATAGATGCTGGATATCCTCCACGGTGACATGGGTTCTGCCCATTAACAAAGCTCGCGCCTTACCGCCTAAGACCAGAAACTGGACGGCCCGCGGTCCCGCCCCCCAACTGATCTGATCCATCACGAAATCAGGCACACCCTCCGTCCCAATGCGTGTCTGCCGAACGATACTCAATGCGTAGCGGATGATGTGATCAGCCACGGGAACGCTGCGTACCAGATCCTGCAACTGAAGAATTTCTTCACCGCTCAAAATCGCTTCCACATTGGTATCGACACGCGATGTAGTGCGGCGGGCAACCTCCAATTCCTCGTCGAATGACGGATAGTCGACTAAGACCTTGAACATGAAACGATCCTGCTGAGCCTCCGGCAAAGGATAAGTACCTTCTTGCTCAATCGGATTCTGAGTAGCCAGGACGAAGAAGGGGTCGCTAAGTTCATGGCGAACACGGCCAACGGTAACCTGCCGCTCCTGCATGGCTTCCAATAAAGCAGCCTGCGTCTTCGGCGGTGTGCGGTTGATCTCATCTGCCAGAATTACATTGGCAAACAAGGGCCCTTCCATGAATCTCCGCTGCAGCCCGCCACCCGGTTGCTCTTCAATGACCTCCGTACCCGTGATGTCGGCCGGCATCAGATCCGGTGTGAACTGGATGCGGCTGAACGACAGACTCAGAGTCCGTGCCAGCGTACTAATCATCAGCGTCTTGGCCAGACCCGGCACACCTTCGAGCATGCAGTGGCCACGACTGAAGATACTGATCAGCAACTCGTCGACAACCTCCTGCTGCCCCACGATCACTTTCGACAACTGGCTCAGCACGCTCTCCCGCGCGGCCTGCAGCTTGTCAATCGCATCGGCGGCGATTGGCTGCTCATCATGAGTTGATACCATTCGGCTTCCCTAAGTTCAGCATCCTAAAGTAAACACCGCGCGACAGTCGAACCGACAAGTGCAAGATCATCTCCAAGACGATCGAGCAGGGCGTAGCGCTTGCTTCCACAAGCCCGCAAGTGTTGAAAATCTCGACTCCACCTACAGCAGCACTCGGCCCGGGCGTCGTCGTTGGCCGGACCATGCCTGCTTTCCTACTCTACATGATACCGACATCTCGCCTAGACGATAATACTAGCCCAACACCCCAGGTATCTAGGTCCAGGTATCTAGATATCTGCCCCTTAGGCCGGTGGGAAGGTCACGCTCAATCCACCAGCGGAAACACAAACTCGCTGAGCGGCTGGCCATCCACATCGTGATGCCTCAATGTCAGCCGAGGGGAACCCTGGACCCGCTCTGCGTGACCGCTCAGAAAGCCACCCGCGACCCGCAGGAATCGATGCTCCGGTCGGACATCTCCTTCTTTCCAGCCCAGTTCATGGACAGCGCTTCCCGGACCGCACCCGAACTCCCACAAGCCTGACTCGTCATCCACGGAGGCATACTGCCAGTGCCGATCACCGCAAAAGAGAACCACCCCATCTATCCCCGAGAAGAATTGGCGTAGTTCATCACCTTCATAATCAAAGGTTTCATTGGAATGATTATCCTTTTTGTTCTTGCGATCCGGCCCGACAATCGGCGTCGGACTGAAAATCAACTTGAACGTGGCCGTCGATGCCGACAGCGTCTCTTTCAACCAAGACTTCTGCTCGGCGCCCAGAATCGATTTCTCAGGACCATCCGGCATGTTGTTGGGGCTGCGATAATCACGTCCTTCTAACAGCCAAATCTGCACGTCCTGTCCCCAGGAGATGGTCTGATACCGCGGGTCTCTGGTGGGAAACTGTTCTTCATTAAAGATGCGGACGCCTTGCTCAAAGCTTACGCTGCCGTAACGCTGCCCCGCCCAACAATCGTTTTTCAGCGTATCGTGATCATCCTTGATGAAATAGCTGGTGTGCGTGGAATAGAACTTGCGATTGCGTGGCATCGAAAAGATCCGCGCCCACTTGAATCGCATCAGTTCCTGCGTCCAGGCCCATGGTTGTGGCTTGTCGTAGTATTCAATGTCGCCTGCATGCACTACGAAGTCAGGCTGCAAACGGGTCATCGATGGATAAATCTTGTGACCGATTTCACCATCGTCGCGGCGCAAAAAATCATGGCAAGTGGTTAGACAAAACCGGACTTCGGCTCTTGCATCAACCGCGGGTGCCGTCTTGAAGCGGCCTTGCAAGCGAGCGGTAGGATTCTGTGCACCGACCGGTCTCGCTTCGATCGAAACGCTATACACAGTTCCAGCCTGCAGCCCGTCCAGTTTCCATTGGGCGGTGAAATCAGAAGCTGCTTCGGTCTGCGTCCAGTCAGTTATTTTAGATTCCGCCACACGACCCTCGGGGTAATAGCTCAAACGCACTTCGCCGGCTGCCCCCGGGCAAGCACCAATCATGTCGTCCAGTACTGCACCGCTCGGTAATTGCGAGGTCAGGTAGCGTCCCAAATCACCCGAGTCGGCGATCTCCCTTTCGAGGTTCGCGGGAACGCGAAGAAACTCTCTCCCGTTTGCATTCATCTGCGCATTCTTGGTAGTGCGAGTCCAGAGCACGGCCGACTCTTGGTCCACCCAGCCGTTCCGCATGCCGTTACCCAGTTGCGGACTTTGAGCCACTTGTGCTAGACAGGACCATTGCCAGCCAAGGCACAACACGAGCACGGCTAAAACTCTGATGATGGGAATCCGAGAACGACTAAGGTTGACAGTGCCAGTGAAGCGAAGCCTTCCGGGTGCAAAATGTTGATAGCTCATTTCAATCGCTCCGTTTGTGCCGTGGATTTCAACGACCGAGATTCCAACTCTCTTGAGAATACTTATCTTCGACCAATTGCCGCATGGAAGCCTCCAGATCATTCGGCAGATCTTCCGCGGTTTCCGAAGCTTCCCATGTTTTGCGAAGAGCATTAGCCACCACCGCTCGGTCGATGTCAAGATTTTCGATAAAAGCTGCATGCTCTCGCCCTTGCCGGTAACCCGGTTCCCGCGGGGGATGCCTCAGATACTTGGAAACCAGACTCAGCTCCATATTCAACAGCAGCGTACCGTGATACAGCAACCAGTCACGCGTCACCCGCAGGCTGTTCCCGCTTACCTTCTTCCCGCCCACAACCAGGTCGCTGGTACCGGCAAATTCAAGTCCCGGCTGATACGGACGCAAGGCACTGAGCAATCGGTCCATGACATAACCATGCGCTTGATCGAGCATTCGCAGGTGAGGACGCTTCTGCAAGGAAAGCAGCACTGCGTAAAACATGCAACCGCGGGAGGCCATGACCGTTGCTCCTCCACTAACACGTCGCAAGACCGAAACATGGTCCTGTGCTGCACGCTCTAGATAGACTTCCTCAGCAACCTTTGAACCGCGACCAAGAACAATGAACGCCTCCGCCGCGTCCCACAACCGCAAGCCTTCTCCGCACAACCCTTGCTCCGCAGCTTGCAGCCAAGCCTCCTCGAAGGCCAGATTCTGCTCCAGAATCGGAAAACTGAGATCCAGAAAGAACAAGCGTTAAAACCCCTGCAAAAAAGAAAGCTGACACACCCACAAAAACTGCCATGCATCTTCAGCAGGGCGCGGTGGCATCCATACGCAGCACTGATTGGCCATCAAGTCCGAGAACGAAACGCATGTCGGATTGGGAAATCGCCATGTTCAGCCAACTGAAGCAGCTGCTCCACCAGCGGAGACTATAGCGTTCCTGAGCTTTTTGGCGACTAGTCAAGAACCGAGGCCGCCGCCAAAAATCTTCAGCCCTAACGAAGCAAACGCCGATGCACGACGAAGAGCTGCGGTCCCTGCCTCGCCGCTCCGTTCATGGAGGAATGGAACATGATCTTACCAAGATCATTGTGACGGTATTAACGTTTGCCAAGAAATACGACTCCACACCACTTACTGCGTTCACTGCCGTGCACGCTGTAAAATCCATGAGCGATACGCGAAAAATAGAATTCGACGTGGAAGCGATTTTGCTGGTCGCCATTTGCGCCTTCATGTGGATCAGCCTGCTGACCTATGATCCGGCCGACGCGGTGGGTCCTTTGCCCGCAGCCCTCCGGGAATTCGTTCCGATCGACACTGCCGTCTATCCCGCCAACGAGCAGCCGCAAAATGCTTGCGGATGGTTCGGAGCTCTTTTCGCGCAGCTCATGATTCAATCGTTGGGCATTGGCTCCATTCTGGTGACCACCGGTCTGACTGTGCTGGCTGTATGGATGTTCCGGGTTCAGAGCAACTAT
>JANSWS010000762.1 GCA_024743355.1 bacterium | reverse complement strand
GCATCGTCCAGGCTCTGGTGGCCGCGCTAAGTCGTGTGGTCTGGCGTCCTCCCGAATCTCCTAGCAACGCGAAGGCCAACGCAACATCCCATCCGGCAGATGGGACGTACCGGTACCTCCCACTTGCCGAGTGGGAGGTGGTGTGTGATTGGGATCATGCTGGTGATGATCGAAGCCCCAATCGTCTGACGCCGAAGAGGAATAGAGTGCCCTCTGCGGAGGAAGGGACCCGCGCCGCGTGGATTCAACATCGTTCAGGCTCTGGTGGCTGCGCGCAGTCGCGTCGATTTGATGTCCACCCAAATCTCTTAGTTGCGCGAAGTCGAAAGCCACATCCCATCCGGCAGATGGGACGTACTGTACAATAGGCAAATCCGATAAATGGCGTTGCGTAGTAAATTGGATCGCGTGCATTGCGGCTCGTCGATTGGAGCTCTCTTTGAACAGGATATGAGTTTATGCGTGACGATTCGAACGCCGGGCAAATGGCGCTTGCATTGCTACTTGCCTTGGCTGCTTGGGGCATTGCCTCGCCAACCTTGGCCCAGCCCCAGACGGACTACGTGAATGCGAATGCCACGTTGGAGACATTTCTTAATCGAGAACAACCAGAGCTGGATGCTATTGGCGACCCGCTACCCAGACGTGCCGTGATGCGATTCGGCACGGAACGTTTTCAACATCCGTCCTCGGTGATTGCGATGGAGTTGTCTCCGGACGAAGCTACGTTGATCACGCTGAACAGCGAAGCGATTATCGCCTGGGACACCGTGACTGGTGCCGAACTTTGGCGTCGAGACTGGCGTGACTATGGGCAACACATTATTGGCCCCGCCTACGGCCAACGCTTCTTAACATTTGCCGGCAACAGCTCACAATTCTTCACTCCCGGCACTAACAATCAGGTGCACGCGTGGTCGACTCGCAGCGGGCAAGTGGAATCCATCCAACTCACGGACCAAGCCGGTATTCTGCAACTGTTCGGCGCACCACGGATCGCCAGCTTCACATCCGTGGACCTTTCGCCAGATGGAGACTTTCTGTTGGCTGGCAACAGCGTTGGAGTCAGTCAATATACGCTGCAAGGCAAGCGACAGTGGAATTTGGAGAACAAGCCTGACGTTCCATTGGAATTAGGCGGTGATAATCGAGACCGCTTGAGTTTTGCGGGTGATTACAGCACCGGCATTTACAGTCCCGATGGAAAGCTGGTAGCCGTCCACCGCAGTCAGTATCCCAATCGGATCTCATTGGTCAGCAGCGAATCTGGCAAGATCGTCAGCGGCATCGCCACCCGAGACATCGTAGTCAGGATGACCTTCAGTCCGGACGGCAGCTCACTATTTACCACCGAACGTGATTGCGGCATTCGCCGCTACTCACTGCAAGACCAGAATCTGACTTGGGAATTGGTCGTTCCGCCGGATGAAAAGGGGGCTGAAAG
>JANSWS010000253.1 GCA_024743355.1 bacterium | reverse complement strand
GGATGTTGAATCAAATTAACTTGGGAGCCCGTAAGCTCGATCACTAACTCCGCCAATTCACGAATGGTGAATTCGCTCGGATTCCCAATGTTGACGGGACCGATAAACTCGTCCGGACCGTTCATCATGCGAATGATGCCTTCGACAAGATCGTCGCGATAGCAGAAAGAACGCGTTTGACTCCCGGTACCAAAAACAGTGATATCTTTTCCGGTTATTGCCTGGCGAATAAAGTTCGAAACGACTCGGCCGTCGTAAGGATGCATCCGCGGACCGTAAGTATTGAAAATACGGACGATCCTGGTCGGGACATCATGAAATCGATGGTAGTCCATGAACAATGTCTCAGCCGCTCGCTTGCCTTCATCGTAGCAAGCACGAGGTCCGAGGGTATTGACATTGCCGTGATACGATTCCGGTTGGGGATGAACCTCAGGATCTCCATAAATCTCCGAAGTACTGGCTTGAAGGATTTTCGCACCGCAACGCTTGGCCATTCCGAGCAGATTGACGGATCCCATGATGCTCGTCTTGATCGTCTTGATGGGGTTGTACTGGTAGTGCCCTGGTGCGGCCGGGCACGCCAAGTTATAGATCTCGTCCACCTCCAGAAAGATCGGGCAGATGATGTCATGCCGGATCAATTCGAAGTTTGGCATATTTAGAAGGTGAGCCACGTTTGATTTCTGGCTGGTAAAAAAATTGTCCAGACAGATAACATCGTGTCCATCCCCTACCAGACGCTCGCACAAATAGGAACCCAGGAAGCCGGCGCCGCCCGTCACCAAAATGCGTTTGATTTTTGCCAAGTGTCGAACTCCTGATAAAAGAGAACCGTTGTTCTGCAATGCGTCGTGGCCCATCGGAACTCACACTGCAAGATTCTAAACGCTGCGTGTATTCTCTCCGTGATTTTTGCTAAAGCCCACATGCGCTGACTTCTTCAGAGCGAGCATACTTCAGCAAAAGCTACTTTGAATAATTTCGAACTCTTTAGTAGGTTTGATCGCCAATTGACAGAGTATTCTGGATTCAATTGAATAACTGATTGTTTCATCCACTCTGGTGGATAGGCGAGGCATCTGGCACGGGTTACTTGTGTTCGCAGTCCGAACCTCTGTGACGAATCTCGGGTCCAGAGCTTTGTGTCGCACATGTATCCGGATAATCGTGTAGCGGAATCCCAAGACTCGATATTGACTTTAGCCTATTGCAGTACCAGTCCTCGAAAATGAGAGCTTGCTCTCACAACCACGTCTATTGATTGGCAATCGATTCGCAAGCATCTGCCCCAATTGGTTCGCGAACATCGGCCACATTTGTCCCGCTCGTCGCGTCTTCGGAGGCCATTATGCTCCGAAGTACTCAGAAGCTATCCGATCCAGCAATTCGTTGAGTGATGCAACTGCGGACGTCTTGTCTACGTTGTTGTTCACTGCATGAGTAGACCAGCGGCTGATAGCAGTTTGCAGCAGCAGAGCGTTTGAGAAGAAGGCTGAATCATAATTGCTCACTAAGCGCTTCAATTCATTGTTAATCTGCTGTGTTTCCAATTCAGCTGCTTCTTGCTTCAAAGACCTTTGGAAAAGACGCATCACGATTCTGTCAAAAGTAGTCACGACCCAAATTTGGATGCTAATCGATTCACGCAACTGGGGGTGCAACCTTCCTAAGTCGCTTTCGACGAAAACAATTGGTCTAGAACATCGTAAGTTTTGCAAGGAACTTTTAGCTTCGTTAATTTCGATCAAAGAGGTTGATGCGTTTAATTGAGCAAAATGTGACTCTTCTCGAAGCATTCGGGCTGTCGTTTCATCGCATAAATCAATCTGGGCCAAGCATCTTTCGGCTACGACGCGACAGCACGCTCTTCCCCTAACTACTTCATTCAACAATGTCGATTTCCCGCTACCAGGCAATCCGCAAAGGGAGACCACCAAGGGAGGCTTGGTGATACAAGTTCTCATCTGCACTTTTTGATAGTCGTAAAAGCCGTCATGCGTCATAGGCTATTGATCTCCAGGAAGTACATCGCGTTCTGGCTGCTACAACCTCGCGTAGCATCCAGAAATCTATCTAAACTTCGGCGCAACTCCAACTTTTTCGCACACAATCACAAAAACGAACCCTGTTACAGCACTGCGCGGCGTCAGGTTCACAAAGCGAGAAGCCTGTTAACCGAATAATGCGCGAACCTAGGAAAAAATGCGCAAAAGCGCAGCAAGAGAGGCATGTGGGCAGCATGGGGTTTGGCCGACGTAACACAGACTCTTTCGGTTGCTAGCGAATTCCGCAAATGATTTGAGGCACGGATGGAAGTTTGTTGAGACGAGCACTTCTACAAGCGGGAAATCATAGAAGAGACCAGAGTGGCCGAAAATTAGAAAGTGGGTCGGGGCGATGGGAACCGAAGCTGAGATGCTATCTGAGTCGCCCCGACCACACCATGTCTATCGACCATCGAGCCTATCGCAAAACTTGCGAAGCAAGCGGCTTCCCTTAGAGATTTCGCGTACTTAGTAGATGACTTAACAGCAGACCCACGTTCATGCGCGTGAAACATGCGTCTGCACGCAATGTAGGTTATCGAACGCGCAGATTTACGCAGCTTCGCGCGTTTAGTGCCTCCTTGTGTTAGTGCAAGTTCATAGCGCGGCACTGGTCCGCACCTGTCGGCCCAAAGGTGTTGCTCCGGTGCAATGCAATGCGCAGCCAATAACGTTGCGTAGCTTTCGTAGCGGGTTAAGCTTTCGACATAAGTGATCAGCTTTGAATGCTGCAGGCAGGACGACTCCTTGGTGAGAGGCGTTTAGACTCCGCGCGACAAACGGTAGTTCATGTCGCGCTTGACCGGCAAGACTCAGGCCGAAATGGCTTGGTAGATATCCGCTGCGAAATTAATGGTGAGGGAAGCCACCCAAGGGAACGAAGTGCGCGCTGAGAGTATGGGCGAGCCGAGTAACTATTCTCGGCCGATAGTGCGAATTAAAGGTGGGCATCTTTCGTGACTTCGGTGCTCCAGTCAATCTTCTTGCTGCTGGATCTGTAAGCAAGGTGATTTGGTTAGGGAACCGACGAAATCTCATTTGGTTCCGATTTTAGACGTCATCCTAAGATGCTTGTTTTCGCATTAATTTCATCCGTCTCAGGTTTTCTGGTGACTGTTGTGCTAATTCCGCGTTTGATCGGATTTGCACATCGTTGGTGCCTCTTTGATGCACCATCGGCTAGAAAGGTGCACGTGAAGCCGGTGCCACGAATTGGTGGCGTTGCCATCCTGCTGGGGGTCCTGGTCGGGGTAGTTGCAGCGCTGTCTTACAGTTGGGTGAATGATGCTTTTCCAGAACGGGAGGCTTTAACGCAACTCTTGGCTCTACTGGCAGGCGCTTCGGCAATCACGCTTGTAGGCTTGGTGGACGACGTGCGTGGCGTATCGTCCAAGGTGAAGGCTTTGTCGTTGGCCGGCAGTGCGTTAGTTAGTTATGGATCAGCAAGTTGGTGGATCGAGCCCTGGCAACCAGCCGGAGGCATTGACGCCATAAAGTGGATCGATGCCGGCTTTTTTATGCTTTGGGTTGTGGTGGTGGCTGTGGCCATTAACTTTATCGACGGTCTCGACGGCTTAGCCGGCGGTTTGGTGCTGTTAGCTACAGTAGTATTGGCCGTTCCGGTACTGTCAGCCGGCGCGTTCGTGCCTGGACTAGTTGCCGCGTCCTTGATGGGCGCGTTGGCTGGCTTTCTGGTCTTCAACCGACACCCTGCTAGCGTGTTCATGGGAGACTCCGGCAGTATGCTGATCGGCGTGCTGATAGCCTCGCTAATGTTAATCAGCAGGCAATCCGTAGGTACTATGCAAGCCATGGTCCTCCCGTCTTTGGCTCTTTCCGTTCCGCTCATGGATGGTGCGTACACCTTTTTCCGCAGGCATTTCGAGCTGGGGCGTTCCGTATTTTCGGCAGAGAGAGGGCATATCCACCATCGGCTATTGGATTGCGGATTCAGCCACCCGCAGGCAGTGTCTATTTTGTATGGAGTATCGCTCGCTGCGGTGCTCATCGGCACGGCATCTCTATTCTTTTCAGGGTGGTCAGCCACGGCCTGTTTGAGCATGCTGCTGCCGTTGCTGTGGGGGACCTTTCGATTCGCGGGCTCGTTGCAGGCCACCAGAATGCTGAGGGCCATCCGTTCCCGACGACAGCTCGCCAGTTGCTCCAAATCCAATCGCTCAAAGTTTGAGGATCTGCAGCTAGAGCTGGATGCTGCCCGTACATTTGGTGACTGGTGGTCGATTCTGAAGGTCGCAGGTGATGAGCTTGATTTTGCCGATATGCAGTTGACTATTCGAATTGCAGATGCGGTTCATCGGTGGGATTGGGTAAATCCGAAACCCTCTGTCCAACGTCTACGGCAGTTCGAGTTCATCCTCCCTGTTCCGGATTCGCCACTGCGGGAAGGACATGCCACTGCCCGCATAAGAGTCGCCATTACCGACTCGCAACAAGTTGCCATGGAGCGTATCTGTCTGTTTTCGCGACTGACTGACCAATACGATTTGACCGTAGTCAGGAGAAAAGAGAAACGTTCGCTTTCACAGGCAGCTTCGCTCCCGAAACCCATTCAAGCAGCACATTTTCGCGAGGGAGGGGAGCAATTTCTGACCAAGCTTTCGGGGTCGATTGATGAAGGCCAATTTGCTGGTCGTAAGGTAGCCTTAGTGCTTGAGTCAACTAGGCAGCCCCGGGTTTGCGAAGCAGCAACCCGGGAGTTCCTCAAGCTCTTCCCGCAGGCAGACCTCTTTTCTATCACCGATCCTGCGGACTTCTCGCAGCAATCGTACATGCGGGAGTATGTGGTCCGCACTTCTTTCCTGCAATACCTGCCCTTGGGAAGCTGGTTGGGGCCTATTCAGGCGTTTTTCCTCCCACTTGCGTGCGCATCCTTCGATTTATCTGGCTATGACCTAATTATCTCGATCTCGCGGGGAGTTGCTCAGGGGGTATCGGTACGGCCTAGCCAGCTGCATGTTTGTTATTTCACCGATTCAAAGGACCGACGGCCAGGCTGGCATCGGTTGATCAGTGACGAGAACGAAGCGTTCGGCCCAGCGTGGTTTTCTTGGGCAACGGCTTGGCTAAAGCGTCGCATTCGTAATTGGCAAATTCTCAGTGTAAGTGGCGTTGACCATTTCATTGTTTCTTCCGTCAATGCTGCTCGCGAGGTCGAGCGGCTTTTTGGCGAAAAGTCCGAGCGGATCTCCGCCCCTGGCGGCCTTTCAGCTGACGACATTGATGCTGATGATGGCTCGCTAGGCAAGAGCTTGGGTAAGTACGCAGCATTGGGGGAAGCCGATGTGAAACGGCGCTTTCAGGTACCTGCGACCGGTCAGTTCTCCCATTGCATCCAGAAGCGGCTTCTCGAATGGTTGGACGCGTTAGAAGAAGAGCGTTGTGCAGATTTGCGTACTGCGGCAAACGTTGTACCCATCGGACAGGGAAGCGGGCTGCGTTGATCAAGCTTTTGGATGCCGATCCACGAATCCGAGAGTCCGTCTGGGTTCGCAGCCAAATTACTGAAGAACTGCACTTGGTGCCAGCAGCATGAAATTGTCCCCAAATAGTTACGACGAAAATGGCGTTGATGAAGAGGAGTTGAATTTAGACTTCGACGTTCTTGGGATTCTCAGGCGTCGCTACCTGCAAATTGCACTTGGTGTTTTCGCCGGAGTGACGCTGGCAACCCTGTACTTCTTTCAGCAAGTGCCCATCTTTGAATCAGACATATCAATATTGGTTGGGCAGCGGTCCTCGGAGCTTACACGAACAGGCGTAAGTAGTGGAGCTGAGAACTCGGTTAGCATCCAGGAAGAGATCCTCTCGACACATATGGAACTCTTCGGTAGCCGAAAGATCATGGAAGGCGCAGTGGCTTCCGGACTACCTATTAGTGTAGACGCGATCAAGGGCGGCTTGTCAATCTCTAAGGGCGGATCGGGACTTGCTAAGAATGCGAGCGTACTAAAGGCCTCTTTCCAATCGCCTAATAGTCAACTTGCTGCGGATGTCTTGACAGCCTTATTCAACAGCTATCAAAAGTATATCGATGAGAAATCTCGCAACGTGGGCGAGGAGGCCGCCGAAATCATTGCAGATGCACTCGTTGTCGCAGAGGATGATTTGAGGCGGGCAGGTCAAGCGTACGAGGAATACATTGCCTCGATTCCAGCCCTGGTCAGCGTTAGTGATAGCCAAGGAGGGGTTTCCTTGGACGATCTTCACCGCAATCGGCTCGCGAATATTGAGCAGGAACTTGCTGAGGTCAGACGCGGAGTTGCAGAATCGAAGTCGCGTTTGGCGGTCATCGAGAATTTTTTGAGCGACCGAGATCAAGCAGAGCTTTCCGACCTCGAGGTGATGTCGCTGCTCAGCGAGAAGGAAGTTAACCGTTTACTTGCCTTTCTGAATATCGCCAACAACCGTGGGCAGATAGACGATCAGGGCATTCGCTCGCGGGAGGTGAACCGAGAGTCGGCGAGAACTGAGGTAAGTCGCTTGCTGGACTTGAAGGTCGAACAAGCAAAGCTCCGAGCAGTCGTCGGGGCCGGACATCCACGGAGCCAGTTGTTATCTCGAGAGATTGAGGTCATCGAGCGATCATTGCGAGAGAGTCGAGACAAGTACGCCTCGCTATCACAGAGTATCGACATTTCTCCCGCTCAGATGCTTGATGTCTACAGCGACGTACTTCGAAGCGACATTCGCGAAGGTGAAGAGCGTCAGCGGGAACTGCTCGAGATATCGGCTGTAGAGGCCGAAAAGGCGAAGGTGATCGAGACAAGTTTTCTGAAAATTCGCACTCTGCAAGCGAACTTGGATCGTGCGCAAAACCGCTATGAAGAAGTCTTTAAGCGTCTACAGGAAATTAGCCTGACCAACGACTATTCCGGGTTCTCAACCGACCTAATAGTCATGCCCTTCCCCGCTGACAATCCGATCTGGCCAAGCAAAACCAAAATCGGTGCCCTAGGGTTGTTGGGAGGAAGTCTGCTGGGGATAGGTTTGGCTCTTCTCATGGAATTTCTGGATCGACGGGTCCGTGATCCAAGGGAGTTGGAGCAGCTGTTGGGTTGCAGCATCATCACGAGTATTCCGAATATGGAAGACTCCCGACGAGGTCCCAAAAAGGAGGCTCAGGGAAGTGTGTTGTCGCCTATTCTGAAAACGTATCACGCACCCAGGGGAGTGCATGCGGAGAATTTTCGCATTCTTCGCACCACGCTGCTCATGCTCAGCAAGCGCGAAAATAGTCAGTTATGGGTTGTGACCAGCCCAAGCATGGGCGACGGCAAATCAACCACGATCGCCAATTTGGCGATTTCCTTAGCGCAGGTTGGCAAGCGGGTACTGCTAATCGACTCTGATCTGCGGCGACCCGTTCTACACAAGCTGTTTGGTGCTGAAAAGGGCTTAGCCGGGTTGGTGGATTTCCTTGATGGCAAACTTGACGATCCTGGCGAGTGTTGCTTTGAAACCGAGCAGGCAAATCTTGCGCTCTGCTCAAGCGGTGGATTCACTTCTCGCCCTGCCGAGTTGTTGGAAACAACGCGAATGGCTGAATTCCTGGGGTGGGCTCGAGGCGCATTCGATTTAGTTTTGATCGATTGCCCGCCGGTGCTGGCTGTCGCTGACCCGACTATTGTCACCGCCCATGCTGACGCTTGTTTGATGGTACTGCGTGTCGGCAAGTGTAGTCGAGGTGAGATGCGAGAAGCCGCGGATGTTTTCCGCGGCCATGGTATACAGATCGATGGCTTAATCGTGAATGCCCGCGATGTTCCTAAAGGGGGCTATGGCTATGGCTATGGCTATGGCTATGGCTATGGCTATGGCTATGGCTCTCGGCGTTACCGCTATGCGGCCGACGATGAGGTCGGATCCGCGAAGGGGATCACCGATTTATCGACGGGATCGCCCCGCGTGGAGCGGCGTTCGATCGGATAGAAAGCTTGGTTATCAACAAACGCTTCTGGGCTCTTATTGGGCTCAGCTAGGCCGATAGTTGCCTGAGCAGAGCGGTGTGCACACACCCTTTAATGGGAGCAACTGTAAAGCCCCTAAGGAGATTAAAATCTGTGCGATTCATAGGTGTTAATGACCCCAAAACTGACCGTGTAAAGGAAATAAAAATGCTTGCCGAAGACTTTCAGGACGAGCGTTTCCTCAGTGCGGTTAGGTCAGGGGTAAATCAAGAGAGTTGTAAAATGGCCTGCTTCAATGGTCGAGATTGGTTGGTCTGGTCTCTTAAGAAAGACCATGATAACTCGGACACGTTGGAAGGCGAATGATGGCGCGGAAATTGAATTCGTGCGCGAGTGGCAAATGGTCCGAGAAGGATCTTCGACAACGTCTTGTTGCGGGGTTCATGTTGAAATCGTTCGCACCTGCGATCTTTGCATGGATCTAGTTAGAGAGCAAAATTCTTCATGTTGTTGCAAGGCTTAATCAGTTTTTTTCTAGCCATGCTAAAATCGCGTCGCTGGAGCCAAGCATTTTTCCCGTCGTTGTTTTTGAGCGTACCGCTGCTATGCATTTGCGGCTTGGTCCTCTATGGCCTTTTCAAGTCCGACAAGAACATCATCCGTGATTACCAAGCGATGCTCGAAGACTTAGAAGGCCCGAATGTTAGGCCTGCGTTAATGGCTGATGATTCCCAAGCGAATTCGGGAGGTGACTTGGAACTGCTAGCTGATCGTGAGAGGGCGTCGGGGCAAGCGACACAAGCCAAAAGCTTGATGCTTCGTAGAATCTTGAAGCTACGGAATTACGACGACAGATCTTGTTATCTGGTGGCTTTGGAGCTGGAGCGTGAGGGCCGCAAAGGCGCTGCCCGCAATCTGATGCGTAGAGCAGCACCGCTGGATGAGGCTCAGTCGGGCTTTCGTCCAGCCCATGCTTGGCTGGCGGCTGATTTGCTATCTCGCGCAGACGCATTTACGGATAAGGACCAGAGGACACTTTTCAGTGATTTGGAGAGAGCCGTCGAGTGGGAGGGGGTTTCCCCAAAGCTGCTGACACTTTACGCCACCGCCCTGAGGCGGGAACGCAGCCTAGAAGCAGGTATCGAGTTCCTGCAAAAAAAGAAATCCGAACATCCGATGTTGAATATTCTCCTAGCTGAATTTGCGTTCAAGGCTGGAAAGGAGCGGGATTTTGAAGCCGCTGCTAATGAGGCGCTCCGATATTTGGCTGACAAGATAGAATCAAAGACCGCGTCTACTTTGGAGTTCGTGGACCTAGCTAAGATCTACGCGCTGAAACACGAGTTTGATAACGCCGTCAAATCAATCAACGCTGGCATGGTTGTCAACGACAGGGAGCCTGACTCAGAGGCCAGGCAGAAAAACCTGGCTGTTTTAAGGCGAATCCTTTCCAACGTTATGTGTATCCAGTATGAAGACGCGGGTGGCGTGGAGATGATTTCCGAGCCCAAATCAGTGGAGTTTCTAGATGACGCCGTGCGATCTGACCCCACGAATCCTTGGGCACTGGAGCTCGTTGCCGAATTGTTGGTAAATGACGGGGATGCAAACTCGTTCTGGACCTCTTCCCTGGAAGAGAGCCTAAAAGAAGGAACTGCCAATTTTGTTACCTATCTGGCCCTCGGTACTCACTGGTTGGAACAGAATCGCACCGCAGAGGCCTTGCCGCTATTGGAAACTGCAGTTCGTCGCATCCCCAGCAATCCTATTGCACTGAATAACCTGGCTTTGGCCCTGGCCAAGGGCGAATCAGCGGATTGTAATCGAGCCATTGAATTGATTGATCGTGCCTTGAAGACGCCTGGGATTTCACAACCGTTATGTGCGACGCTGTTTGATACCAAGGGACAAATCCTAGAGAAAATGGACGATACCACTGGGGCCATCCTGTGCTATGAAGATGCGATCCGGATTGATAGAAACAAGCTGGAGACGCGCGAGCGTCTAGCCGCAGCCTTCGAAGAAGTTGGCATGACTGACATCGCCAAGTCGCAGCGGGACTACATAGAAGAACTCAAGGCAATGCTCGCGCAGAAGGATGAGGGGCAGCCAGAGTGAGAATCATCGCAAGGCGTAAGCTTATTCGAGATCTGTTCTGCCGTTTCGAATATCGAAGGTCGGCAACTCGATCCGTGCGACTCTGCCCTATGAATAGAGCTGGCATCCAGCCCCAGCAGACTGTTCTCAAGATTGATCCACTGGAGGCCGCGAAAACGTCACAATTCCTTGTGCTCTGACGTTATCCGAGTGCGCCGGTTGATGCGGGGAGAAGGCGGTGTTCTCCTACCAGCGTATCTCGGCCGGCCTCCAGGTAAAGAAGATGCAAAAGCCACGTTTGCTGGCCAACTATTTTCATGCTCTTTGATCATTCTTAGATCAGACGCGATAGTTTCCCGTTTTACAACGGTCGTCACTCTGGGCACGTTAGCAAAGCTAGAAATGATCCTGGACCTTTGAGGTCGGGAAGCTATTAGTCGATGACTCCAAGTGCCCAGCTAACTGCAATCTCTACGGAAATTCGGCACCACCAAATAAACTGATTTCTTATATGGCTATCCATTCAACAACGGCTCTCCAAGCTGTCATCCTGGCCGGTGGCTTGGGAACCCGAATCTCGGAAGAAACGCATGTCAAACCGAAGCCTATGGTCGAGATTGGTGGAAAACCTATCTTGTGGCACATTCTGAAGATTTATTCCGCTCATGGAATCAACGACTTCATTATCTGTGCGGGGTACAAGGGTTATGTGATCAAGGAATATTTCGCGAATTACTTTCTTCATATGTCTGACGTGACCTTCGACATAGGTCGCAATTCACTTGAGGTTCACAGTAGAAATGCAGAGCCTTGGCGAGTCACCGTGGTTGATACTGGAGAAGATACGATGACAGGTGGGCGCCTGTCTCGGGTTCGTCGGTATTTGAATGACGGGCCATTTTGCTTTACTTACGGGGATGGAGTCGCTGACATTGACATCAGTGCTTTGCTGAACTTTCACGCTCAGAGCGGAAGATTGGCGACTCTCACGGCGGTACAGCCTCCTGGACGATACGGCGCTCTAAACTTTCCCGATGGTAACTCGGGAGTGGTCAAGGATTTTCAAGAGAAGCCTCAAGGTGATGGATCTTGGATTAACGGAGGATTCTTTGTACTTGAACCGGGAGCGATCGACTACATTCGGCAGGGAGACGCCACGGTTTGGGAAGGTGAACCGCTGCAAACTCTAGCGGCAGATGGTCAACTGTCGTCCTACCGTCATTCGGGGTTTTGGCGTCCCATGGATACTTTGCGAGACAAGATCGAATTGGATCGCCTTTGGGATAGCGG
>JANSWS010000817.1 GCA_024743355.1 bacterium | reverse complement strand
ACACTGCTCCGGAGCAAAGATCGCTGAGCCGCGACGAATTTCCGAAGATTCTCGACGAGCTTGTGGTAGACATCATGCTGACGATCGTTGCCCGCCCGCCAACTTCACATGAGCAGTCTTTACTAAAGCAGTACATTCGGGCTCAAGCCGATGGTGACCCCGGTCTGACGTCCCATGACATGTTGAAAGTCTGCCAGGCAGTGATTGGAAGCACGCAGTTTCAGTTTCTGGATTAGAGCATTGGGGTATCAGAAACCCACCTTTTGCAAAGGTGTTGGGTTTCGCTAGCCCAGTGACATGTCACCACTTTGGATCCATACTTTTTTCGCAATTGAAGAGTGTTCCTATGAATTCATTAAGCAGGCAAAAGCGAATCCAGCGTATCGAGAATATGCAACGCTGTCTGTCGCGACGTAGTGCGTTGCGTTCAGTGGCCTGCGGATTTGGGGGGCTCGCTTTGGCCGGGTTGACCTCCCAATTGTCCCCCGCGGGCCAAACTCATTTCCCGGCGAAAGCCAAGCGAGTCATTTTCTTGTTCATGCATGGAGGCGTGAGCCAAATGGACTCCTTCGATCGCAAGCCGATATTGAACGCTCAGCACGGAAACGCACTGCCCTTTGATCTTCCGGGGCTCATTCGTCCCGATCGCTTGGGGAAAGTATTCGGCGTGAAATGGGATTGGAAGCAATATGGCGAGTGCGGCCAATGGGTTTCCGAGTTATTTCCGCACACGGCCCGAATCGTAGACAAACTGTGTTTTATCAAGAGTTTGCACACGGAGGGAGAAGCCCACGGACAAGCGGTACTGCGACTGCACACCGGGGAAGCTGCCTTTGATCGACCCAGCGTTGGTGCTTGGGTGAGCTACGGACTGGGAAATGAAAACCAAGATCTACCTGCATTCGTTGCCTTGGATCCTCCAACCATGCATGGCGGCGTGCGCCTGTATGGAAGTTCGTTTCTGCCGGCGCGACACCAAGCGATGCAAGTTCAGCTGGCGAAATCGCCAACGCGACTGCCACAGATAGCCAATCTAAACAGCGATTT
>JANSWS010000344.1 GCA_024743355.1 bacterium | reverse complement strand
GTTGCTCGTTCGCCTACGGCTCACTTCACAACTCGGCAGCTAATGCAAATGCAATACTCGATAGGAACTTCTAGTTGTCGCTAAAGAGAAGAAGTAGTTGTCGCCGAACACCAAGATCAGGGCTTCGCCCTCATGCTCATTTTTGGGTGGTCCCGGCATTCCCATTCCAACTGCCAATAGCTGGTTGGATGCATCGAAGCCAAGATCCCAAACCCACTTGGGTACCGGGATGGGCGGACCTACTTGTGTTCCAGAAAGCGTTTCAAAAATTCGGACTTCACCCCAGGGTGCCTGGTCCATTTCTGGCAGAACACTCCGCCCGACAGCCAACAGTCGGCTGTCGTGCGAGAAGGCCAGCGCCGTTGCATTCTGCTTTCCCGTTTGGTTGGACCACTGCAGTCGCTGAGTAGCAAGATTCATGACTTTGACGTTGCCATCTTCTCCGGCTGATGCCACCATTTGGCCATCCGGGCTCAAGGCTGTGTAGCGAACTTTGCCATGATGACGCGTAATAATGCCCGCATCCTTGCCTACGTCCTGAATCCGCCAGCAACGCAACGTACGATCGGGCAACTGGCACGCAACCAGGTATTGGCCGTCGGGGCTGACAGCCATGCATCTGCCCGACACGTCTTCGTCGGTAAAGATGACGGATTCGGTTTCGCCGCTGGTCAAATCCCAGATCCGAATCAATTCATCGTCATTCATCGAAACCACTTTGCGGTCGTTGGCAAAAAAACAAGCCCGGTGACCGAGACCTTGGTGGCCGCGCATTTCGCGCGTGGGTGCCAAGGTATGGAAATCCCAGCAACGTACCACACCATCAAAACAGGAAGTCAAAACGCAACTACCATCGCCTGAGAGTTGCACTCCCGAAAAAGGATTGCCCGGTGGTTGCTGATGGTGGGCTACAACTCGCATCTGCTCCAGATCGATGGCGTATAGATGCCCCACATCATCTTCCCAAGTCTGCGTGGACCACACCAGGTGCTGCTTTGAGTCATCGACATCGATCATGCCTCGTTCACCACTCAGCTGCACCACATGCTGTGCGTTCGCCAGGATGTTGCTCCAAGTGAAGTCCTCGGGATAAGGCGCGATGTACAAGCCGGCGGGATAGGCAGAGAAGCTCACGAACGCATCGGTCACACAGATATCGAACAAGCAGGTCGGCGTGGCTTGAGAATCATAGGTTATCTCTTGAACGACTGTTTCCAGCAACTCACCCGTAGCCACATCCCATCGCCTCAAGGTTCGATCGCGACCGCCTGTAAGCAGCTGTTTGCCATCGGCGTTGAATGCCAGTGCAAAAACAGAATCGGTGTGGCCATCAAGGCGTCTTACAAATTCTCCCGATTCGGCACGGAGCAAGCGAATGTGTGGGTCCGTCGCCTTCTCTACCGTATCGCGGCCCATGGGTAATGCGATGAGTTTTCCATCAGGAGAGAATACGATCTTCTCAACTTCATCGTCGGCTGCCGGCGCGCCCCAGATCGAGCTATCGTGAGGACTGGCGAGTGCCGCCAGATACCGCCATTCCCAACCGCGTTTCTGTTCGGGAAACAGCTGCAGATAACCCATGGCGCGCCGATAACGATAGTTCGCGATTTCCTCCGCGGCAATTTGCAACTTCAATGCATAGGAAGCTCGTTCGGCACTTGCCTGCGCGGTTTCGGCCGCCAGTTGGTGCTGTTTGGTCACCCATACAAATGCCGCCGTTAAGCAGAGCAAAATTCCGAGCACTGCCGCGATTGTCGTTGCCAAAGCGGTATGCGTCTGGAACCATTTGGCAAGATAGTAAGTCGCTGAAGGCGTCCGAGCCGTCACCGGCTGACCAGCCAGAAAGCGTTCCAGGTCCGCGGCCATCTCCGCGGCGGAACTGTATCGCAAATCGGGGTCTCGCGCTAAAGCCTTGACCAGGATCGCTTCCAGATCGCGGTCGATGCTCGCGTCAACCGACCGCGGATTGCGAATGTCTTCCTTGGTGATTCGCTGTAGCAGTTCAAAGGCCGACCCAGTGGTGTCGTGAGGCAATTTCCCCAACAACAATCGGTATGCGATGACTCCCAAGCTATAAACGTCACTACGCGTATCCACTTCGCTGATCTGTCCATTGACCTGCTCCGGAGACATATAGGCTGGCGTTCCCAAGATCTCTCCGTCCAGCGATATTTCACGACTCTGGGGGTCATCCAAGGGTCCCTTGGCCAGGCCAAAATCTACGATGTGCGGTTGTTGGTCACTATCGACCAAGATATTCGAGGGCTTGATATCGCGATGAATAATGCCCCGCTGGTGAGCGTGTTCTAATGCCCGGCATACGACGGCCAACATCTCGATACGCTCGGATCGCTCCATATTTTGTTGATCAGCGAAAACATCGATGGAGACTCCATGCACAATTTCCATGGAGTAGTAAGCCAATCCATCTTGCACGCCGCTGTCATAGATGCGGGCGATATTGGGATGCGTGAGGCGACTGCACAGTTGGATCTCACGGTGGAAGCGAAACTCGGCTCGCGGAGACGTAAGCCTCTCGGAGGATACGACCTTCAACGCTACGTCCCGTGAAGTCGCATGATGCGTGGCTCGCCAAACCGTTCCCATACCGCCTCGTCCGAGGACCTCATGCACCTGGTACCCATCAATACAGGGTTTATGCGGCAATCTCGTAGTAGGAGGAACGGCGTCCGCCAGAGAAAGCAGCGACATGTCGTCGGACTGCAGCAGTTTTTCTAACTCTGCGTGAAGCTCCGCATCCTCGTCTTGGCAAGCTTGCAGGAACTCGATTCGAGCTGCTCCTTCCAGCTCGCAAGCCCGCTCGAACATCAGGCACAGCCTGGAGTAGCGTTGCGAGTTCATCGACTCTCTCGCAGCCGTGATAACAGCCAGGCCCTGGCCATTCGCCAGTCATTTTTCACCGTCGCCTCGGACACACCCAGCAATACCGCCGTTTCGCTGACGGTCAGGCCAGCAAAAAAACGCATTTGCACAATTTGGGCGTGCCGAGCATTGAGTTCCGAGAGCTTCTCCAACGCGGCGTCAAGATCCAGGAGGTCGACGATGGGCAGTTCTGCCGCCGGCAAGTTCTCAACGGCGGCGAGGCGAACAAGATGCTTGCCCCTTTTGATCGCTCCCTTCCGCCTCGCGTGGTCGATTAACACTTTCCGCATGACGCTGGAAGCGGCCACACAAAACTCGGCCTTCTCCAACGGCGTGTTCCAGGTCGATTGGCGAATACGCAACAAAGCTTCATGCAGCAGTGCAGTGGGCTGCAGCGTGTGCCCCGCTTGTTCACCCGCCATGTGCCGGGATGCGATCTGCTTCAACTCGTCATAGATCAATGCGAGCAGTTGGTCCGAGTCGCAATCTGCCGGGGGACTCAGCGTTTCCGATTCTTGCCGCATCATTCCGCCAAAGCCTCTTAGTTCTTCGGCCCGCTGTTCGTCGATCGACTCCCAGCCGGCCGGTCCAAGTTTATCCGAATTCAGAAAAAAGATGAAAAATGATTAACCCGCGGGAGCGCCTTTTGCGCCTACAGAACAGGTGAGAGATGGACTTTTCGCCCCACAACCCGTGCAACGGCTCCCAGTACCATCTTAATTCGGACTTCTCGATGCCCGCCAATCATTTTAACAGCAAACATGGTGCAGGACGCGGACGCTCCCTACGAACCGGTCTCGCCAAATATATGCCCAGGAAGCGTAGGCGACGCACCCGCCGACGCAAGTTTCTGGCCGAACAGCTTGAGGCCCGATTGTTGTTGGCCGCGGACCTAACCGTGATCACCCACGGGAGAATGGACCAGATCTTTGCCGATCCGGATGTAGCTCCCGAATGGGCTTTTGATCTGGCATCTGCAATCAATGAGCGCGATGCGCTTGGATTTAGTCAGGATCAAATCGACAACTCGGTCATGCGTTACGACGCAACCGACTACAGTCCACCCGCCAACGGGGCTTCCGCTTTCTTGATTTTCAATTGGGCGGAGATCAGTGACATCGATAGTCCAGGCAAGGCCGATGACGACGAAGTTGCCGGTGTGCTGGCGGATATGGTACGGGCCCGCTACCCCTCCAATGGCGATCCGATTGATATCCACTTCATCGGTCATAGCCGCGGATCCTATGTCACACTCGAAACGGTAAATCGACTCAACACGTCCGCGGACAATGCCCGCATCGGCGAGTTGAGCATGACCACCTTGGATCCTCAGGACTACGGCATTCCGGGACTCAACGAAGAGAACATCGAGCTAGTTGTGCCCTCCAATGTCGACTTCGCTGAAAACTACTATCAGTCGCTGTTCCCGTTGGGCGGCGGTGAGATGCAAGGCGCCGACATCGATCAGTCTTTGACAATCCCACTCGCCTTGTGGGATGGGCGTTCGGTGTTGTTGGGCGCGGAGCACTTGGAGGTGGTGGACCATTATTATTGGTCGATCGATACCGATGACTCCACTTCCGCCAGCTACCTCCGCGATTCGGACCTGCAAGATCAACAGGCCGTGTTTGAGGCGGAGATTGCCAACGGAGTCACGGAAACTCGCGATTTGCTCTACGGCGAATCACCACTCGTACGGCGCATCGAAGAATCGGCTGCGATTCTCGAAGGCATCGCACAGGAGTTTGGAGATGGAGTAGGGGAGTTCTTCACCGAGTTTACAGATCGCTTGGAGACGGTCTTTGGAGAAGTTGAGGTTCCGATCATTTCGGACCAACTATCCCAAATCATTTCGCCCGTCGTCGACGATTTGAAGAACTTTGGGGCCGATGTCAGGGATTTGTTGGGGGACGTGGTAGAAGTCGCCTCGCGTACGCTGGATAGCGACCCACTCGAGGTGCTTCAGGGCGCGATGTATCTGGTGTTGGGCCCAGGCAGCGAGGGCTTGGAGGATCTTTCTGACGCAGCTGCATACGCGCTCGCACCTTTGGCGAGTCGTTTCGACCGAATTAACTTGGGGCTGCTGCTCGACCGCTCCGATGCGGGTGACGACATCGGCCCCTCTGACGTAGTGATTACAACCGGCAACGAATTCGGCGTGTATGACGATGACAATCTGTTGGGCAGCGGCGAGGCACCGTGGTTCCAACTCGATTTTCGCATCGGCCAGTTTGAAGTCATCGATCTGCCAAAATTTGATCTGGGTTTGGAATCGCTCTCGCAAAATGCGGCTCTGCAAGCGTTCTTTGATACTTTTGGATTTCAGGTGACCAGCGAGAACGGCCTGCGGACCAATCTTCGTTGGGATTTGCGAATGGGACTGGGCGTTCGAGGACTTCCAGGACAGCTGATTACAGAGCGGATATTCTTTAACAGCGGAGCGACCGGCTCGGGCTTGGACACCGGCAACGGAGTGGATGAATTCCAGGCTAGCATCACCGTTTTCGCGGCTCCCCCCAATTCCCGAGGTTCGGAAACGTTTGCCACTTCGATCGCGGATTCAACAACCACGGACGATTTGCGGGGCGAAGTCAATCTGGGCTTGTTCCAGGGCACGATCACCGACGGCACTGCCTTCAAGGTCAAGATCACGGCTACGCAAGGCGTGGACTTTGAAGACTTTGATGGCCCCAACTCACTGACCATCGTGGTCAATGAGGGCTTAACAGATCAACGCACCATCGTACTGACAGCTCCCGATCCTACGGCTGACTTGGTCACCTTCCTGCTGGATTTGAACGGCCAGTTAATCGATGAATACGGCGGCATTCCGGAAGTCGGTTTCACTGTCGACTTTGGCTCCGTACATCGACAAGTTTATCCCGCTATCCCCACAACTCCGTCCTTGGTATTGGCCGCCAACGACCCGGACATTCAAAGCCTGACGATCCGAGGCGGACAGAAATACAAATTCCTGGCCGAGCAATATGAAGACGGGCGAAGCACGACACTAGGCTTCGGAAACAATGTTTCCAGCGACGAAGATGACGATGGAGATAACACACGCCTGACCGCGACACTGCCGATTCCCGCTAACGGAGTGTCCATGGCCAAGCCCAATTTTGTGCTGTGGATTGGTGGCGAGCGGAATGCCCAGGATGGAAGACTGCTCGACGACGCCACTTCGGTGGTGGTAGCCGAGGCGCTCAATGGCGATGTGGCGTCGTTGGACGGTCTGCAGCAGAACATGGCTTTGCTGCGCAGGATCAACTCACCCGAAGCGTATCGCGCGGCAATCGAGCAGCTCATCCAAAGTCTGGTCGACTCGCAGACCAACTTCGGTCGGGATGCGGTTCGCGTTGAACTGGTGACCATCAATGGCAAGCAACACTTGCAGTTAGTTTCGGACCAAAGATTAACGGTCACTTACAAGGGTATCGAACAAACCCAACTGACACTCACCGCAGGTATCGACATTCAGGATCCCAATTTTGATCCAGCCTTGCTGGAACAGAATCCAAACGATGAAGCCTACTTCAACCGCTTGACGATTTCCGAGATTCGCTCGAATGACATCACCGATGTGTTCTCACCGGTGTTGAAGGGCGAGGCGACCGTGCGACTGCACGTGGATACCAATACCGATACGCTGGACGGCTTCCTCGAGCAAGCCTTGGGCGTCAGCGACGCCACGCTGGGACTGCCCACCGTAGATTTCGACTTCATCTTCGACGCGGCCATTGACTTCACCGAGTTCTTTGGTGAGGGCACGAGCGAATTGGATGACATCTTCTCGATTGATGCTCTCCAATTCGACAACGTGGTGCTGGACGCGGAAGCTCTGGTGCAAAACGTTATTGTTCCGATCATCGATACGGTCTTTTCAGCGTTTGAGCCGGTCTTCGAAATTTTTGGGGATGTGGCCGACGACGCCGAGGCACTGCTGAACCAGCGAATTCCAGTGGTCAGTGACTTGGTGGGTGAAGACATCACGGTCATGAGCATCCTGGAGGAAATCGGCCTGGACGAATTTCTGACAGCTTTGCTGGCGTTGCCAGGTCTGCCGGCCGACCTGATCGAGGCGGCTGAGGATCCTAGTTTCGGTGCCTTCAATCTGGGCGGTTGGGAATTGGTCATGGATCCCGACAGTCCCTTGTTCTTCCCGGACATCGATTTGCCGGTTCCGATCGACCTGGCCTATGCCTACAACACTTTGGAAGCGGTGGAAGCTCTGGACTTTCTCAGTGTCTTCACCGCCCTGGATACCTTCAAAGCCAGCGGCCTGAGCATTGATATCTTCAAGCCGAAGAGCATCATCAACATGGCCATCGGACAGCCATTCGACATCATTAGCTACGGCTTGCCCAATATAAATATCGATACCGGTGCGGAATTTGACTTCGACTGGAAAGTGATCGACTTTGCGGCCAGCGCTAACTTGATTCTCCAATCCCGACTGCGGGTGGTTTATGACTCGCTGGGAATCGAAAAAATCGTGGACGCTTTTCGGGAAAACGCGACACCCGATTGGTCCGACCTGATCGATGGCTTTGGAATCACGACCGTGTCGGCCGATGAGGACATCGAAGATCCCGACACCGATCACGAGTGTGAGAAAGACTTTGAAAAGGAAATCTACATTTGCATCGCCCTCGAGGCTCAGGGCGGCGTGGATATTGGAGTCGCTGAAGGGTCGGGGGGAATCGCCATCCAGGCCGATTTGGGTTTAGATCTGGAAGACCCGGATGAAGACGGAAAATTGCGGCTCGACGAGATTCTGGATATCACCAACGATTTCGCGAATCCCGAAAATCTATTCTGCATCTTTGACATCGAGGGTTCTGCCTCGCTGGATTTGAACGGCAGCTTCACCGTTGCGGGAATTGAAATATTTGATGGTGAATTCGATTGGGATAGCGGAGACCTGAGCCTGCAGGACCTGCTGAGTTCATTGTTCAACATCTGCACTGATGAAGTACCATCACCCATTCTTGCGCAAGAAATTGTGGAAGGCACCGACACTGTACTGCGTTTGAATACCGGGCCATTCGCCAGCGCGCGGCTCTACGAGGACACCGATGATTCCGATGGCCGAGTGGAATACACGGTGACTCAGCAGAATTCGACTTACAGCATCACCGCTGTGCTTTACCCTGGTGGCGAGAGCTACACACAGGAAATCACCGGCGATTTTGATCGCATCGTCGCCACCGGCTCCCGTTTCGGCGACACCTTCAACTTGAGCGGCGTCGCGACCTCGGTTCACATCGATGGGCGTGATGGTAACGACACGCTAATCGGCGGTACAGGCGCGGACCGCCTTGAGGGCAGTGCCGGTGACGACAACCTTCAAGGCGGTGGCGGCAACGATATGCTGCTCCCCGGCCGGGGCCGTAATCAGGTCAGTGATGGACCGGGCGACGATGAAGTGGATTTTCGACTGAATGACGTAGGAGTGGTTTACACGACGGGCGGTGGCAGCGATATCGTCCGGGGCTCGCGTTACGATGATGACATTCGAGCTGGGGCGGGTTCAGCCGCGGTGCGTTTCGAAGGTGGTCGCGGCAATGACATCCTGGTAGGCGGAGACTCCGCGGACACATTGATGGGTGGCGATGGCGACGATCTGCTGCAAGGCTTGGGCGGCAACGACATTCTAGTCGGCGGTTTCGGTAACGACACGCTGCTTGGCGGCACGGGAGCAGACACACTCGATGGCGGCCAAGGCGATGATGTGCTCGACGGCGGCGCGGGCGCGGATTCACTGGAAGCGGGGCAGGGCAATGACGAGGTGACAGCGGGCTTGCAAGATGTCATGGTGCAGGGCGGCAGTGG
>JANSWS010000224.1 GCA_024743355.1 bacterium | reverse complement strand
TAGGGCAGGCGGAGCTTGTTACGAGCCTACTGCATGTAGGCTCGTAACCAACGCAGCACTTGGGCACATGCGGAGTCGAGCGAAGCTATGGAATACTTCGGCAAGTGCCGAGTGCCGTTACGGCTGGAGTGGATGTGTTTCTGCTGGAGGATGGAAGCACCCGGAAAGTAACGGTAGATGGCAGATCTGTTGAGTGGAGTTATCTTGTCGGGTCGCTTTGGGGAACCTGCCCGTGGGTATCGGGGTGCTGCGGACATAAGGGGTCGCGAGCGGCTTTACTCCGGCCGTAACATCGCTCCGCGGTTGGAGCTGTTTTTGCCTTGCTTCGCTGAAGGTGGAATAGGGCAGGCGGAGCTTGTTACGAGCCTACTGCATGTAGGCTCGTAACCAACGCAGCACCTGGACTCCTGTGTAGTCGAGCGAAGCCATGAAACGCTGCCGGCAAGTGCGGAGTGCAGTTACGGCTGAAGTGGATGTGTTTCTGCTGGAGGATGGAAGCACCCGGAAAGTAACGGTAGATGGCAGCAGCCCCAGAGTCACGATGGTCCTGTAGGGAGGCCGTTGCCCCGCGCAGGTTTCGTGTCGGATCTGTCGGGTGGAGTAGTGTTATCGGGTCGCTCTGGGGAACCTGCCCGTGGGTATCGGGGTGCTGCGGGCATAAGGGGTCGCGAGCGGCATTACTGCGGCCGTAACATCGCTCCGCGGTTGGAGCTGTTTTTGCCTTGCTTCGCTGAAGGTGGAATAGGGCAGGCGGAGCTTGTTACGAGCCTACTTCGTGCAAATTTCCATGCAATCTCTGCACGTGTCTGCGGCGATCGGTGCTGTTAGCCGCATCGAGTGCGGCTAACATTTACATATTGGACGAATTCGCAGGTCGATGGGGACGACCCGCGATCAGGAGCTTGAACTACGGGAGCAAGATGGACATGAGCCATCCCGATTTTGAATATTTGGGTCCTTATAAAGTTGAGCGGACGTTGGGCCGCGGCGGGATGGGATCTGTTTATAAAGGCGTGCACGCCCGAAGTGGCGAAGTTGTCGCGATCAAAGTCATCGCTGCGGGTGTTGCCAATCAGCCTAGATTTCGTCGGCGATTTGAGGCGGAATCGCAAACGTTGCAAAGGCTCAAGCATCCCAACATTGTGAGTCTGAAGGGTGTCGGCGAAGAACGCGGATTGCTGTTCTATACGATGGAGTATGTGGATGGTGACTCGTTGCACGATCTGCTGCGAAAACACAAAAAGCTGCCCTATGAAGATGTAGTCGAGATTGGCATCCAGACGACTGCCGCCTTAAAGCATGCCCATGATTTGGGAATCATCCATCGCGATCTGAAGCCTGCCAATCTGATGATCGATCGGCATGGCAGAGTGAAGCTGACCGATTTTGGCATTGCCAAACTTTTCGGTTCCGAAGACATGACAGCCGTCGGTGCGGTGCTGGGGACCGCCGACTATATGCCGCCTGAGCAAGCCGAGGGAAAGTCGGTTACGGTGAAGTCGGATTTATACAGTCTTGGAGCGGTGTTGTACGCGTTGGTTTGTGGCAAGCCGCCGTTTTCGGGGAAGAGCATGCCTGAAGTACTGTACGCTGTGCGCTACAACCCGGTGACGAGGTTGGAGGAGCTAGTCCCAGAGGTTCCCCGCGATCTCTCCGAGTTGGTGCATCAGCTGCTGGAAAAAGAACCTTCCAGGCGGCCGCCAACGGCAATGGTCGTCGGCAATCGATTGAAGGCCTTGCAGCAAGGTTTGAAGAAACTTAAGCAGAGCAGATCCGATCCAGCTGACGGAACCCGAGTCGAGGCCACGAGAGTTGCTTCGGAGTTGACATCATTGGATCTCTCCGATGTGGAAGACGATGAACTGAGGCTGACCCATGAAGAACCATTGTCGCAGGCACGCACCGACGATTCGCTACCCTTGGATGTACTGGGGACGCATGAACGGCAAACCGCGCTGGCTGCCGACGATTTAGTCGAAAGCCTGCTGCCCAGCAAAATTCAGGAAGGGAATCAGCCGGATGCAATAGCGAAAGCGGGTAGTGACCTGGCGCGAAAGGAAGCAGCCAAAGTAGTTCCCCTGGAGGATTCAGAATCCGACGAAGAGCGAATGACAGTGGCTGGGCCATCGCGTTACACGCCCGTCACAGCGGCCGGCGAGTCGACGTTCACCTTGAGTGAAGCGCACGATGAGAAGCCGGAGCATGCGTGGATCCAGTATGTTTCTGTGGCTGGCATGCTGGTTCTGCTGGCCGGAGCGATTGGATTCGGATGGTGGATGCTACAGCCGCTTCCGGCGGACAGACTGTACGAAGAGATTATGCAGGCCTCGGATTCCGGTGATGTGGGGCAGCTGTTTACTGTAAAAAGCGAGATCGATGAATTTTTAAAACGATTCCCCGATGACAAGCGTAGCAATGAGGTGCTTGTTCTGTCGGAAGAAATGGAACTGGCACGCTCGAGCAACAATCTACAGCGCAAAGCCTCACGACGCGGTCAACAGGAGATGACGGCCGTCGAGCAAGCCTTTCTGGACTGCATGCAGGCCCGAAGTCAAGACTGGCAGTTAGCGCAAGCCAAACTGGCTGCCTTTGTTGATGTGTTCGGGAGCTTGGAGAATCTTCCCCGCGGCGAACAGAAGTTGGTGGACTTGGCTAGATACGCGATGAAGCAGTCGGAAAGTGGGATCATGGCTGATGTAAGTCCTGCCGCGAAACAGCTGGAAACTGTTATCCGAGCAGCCGAAACGAGTCTAAGTCCCGTTCAACTTCAAGCCTACTACCGAGACGTACTGCTGTTGTACGCCGATAAGCCTTGGGCCGCCGAGCAAATCAAACGCATTCGAGATAAATTGACGGAGTCTTAGTTTGAAGATTCGACTGCTATTGTGCAGCGGTTCGCTGGAAGGAGGCGGTAGTGAACGTCAATTGTGGCAGTTGGCCCGTGGTATCGACAGGTCGCGATTCGAGCCGCAGATCTATCTATTGCACCGCAGAGGACTGTATTTGGATAAGCTGCCCGATGACGTCAAGGTCCATCATTTCGATACTGAGCAAGCATCAGGGATCTACGTTCCGGGCCGCATCCATCGGGCACAGGTGCGACAGCTGCAGCAGCTGCTGGTGAAAGAACAGATCGATGTGGTTTATGACCGCACTTTTCACATGACCTTGGTGACGGCTCCGGCTTGTCGAAGAATGGCAGTTCCCAGAGTATCGGTCATCGTGAGCCCCCCCAGCCGCGATTTTGTTCAGAGCGGTGAACGCTTTGCGTTTTTCAAACGGCGGCTGCTGGCCCGAGCCTATCGCGATACGATGTCGCAGACCATCGCGGTCAGTCAGCACGTCGCTGAAGACGCTGCCCAGTTTTATGCCCTCGACTCGGCAAGGATAGTTGTTCTACCCAGTCCAGTAGACGTTGCGGCCGTACAATTGCAGGCTACTCAGGCAGATTCTAGTTCCGCAGGGCATTTCTGCGTTGTAGGCCGTTTGTCTCACGAGAAGGGACAGCGTGTCGCCCTAGAGGCCTTTGCCGACTATCGCAAGCAAACGGGGGATGACGAAACAAATTTGGTACTCGTCGGAGATGGGCCGGATCTGCCTCAACTACAGCAACTTTCGTCCGAATTGGGAGTTGCGGATCGCGTGTACTTTCGCGGCTTCATGGAAAACCCTTATCCGCTGATGAAAGCTGCGAAAGCCTTGATCGTTCCCAGCTTATATGAGGGATTGCCGAATGTTGTGTTGGAAGCCATGGCATTAAGCACGCCTGTTATCGCCACGCGTTGCAGTCCTTCGCTAGAACGCGTGTTGCAGGGCGATGCCAGCCAGGAAACGTCCTTAGGTGCTTTGGTTGACGTGGGGGATCACCCCAGGCTGGCCCAGGAAATGGTGCGTTTGACCACCGAGAAATTGCAGTGGGGACGGCGTGTGCAACTGGCCCACGACTATGTCCAGTCGCAGCATGGATTGGAACCTTGGCTGAGAAGGATGGAGTCGATATTGGCAGCTTGCGCGGGTAGTTCCACACGAAACTCCGCGACTGGCCGCAGCAGCAACTCGAGCGGCGGCGAGGAACGTTTATGAGTGAGAATCGTCGCACGGCCGTGAGTATGGCGGTCGTATCCACCGCATCGCTAATGCAGATCGTTAACCAGTTTCTATTCTTCAAGGTTAACGCCAGCCTGTATGGTGCCACTGCGGAAACGGACCCATTGTGGTTTGCATTGGCGATCCCCACGTTTCTGGTTGCTGTCGTGACCGGATCCCTGTCCTATGTGTTGGTGCCAGAGTTGGTCGCCAGGTTCGAGCAGGCTGCCAATCAGCGTGATGCCTGGCGTTTAGCCAGTTTCGTCGGCCTGCTGACTCTATTGGCTAGTGCGACTATTTCGGCGATTGTTTATTTGGGAGCCGAACCGATTTGCCGCATGCTGTTTGCGGAGAAGGTGCCGGGGCAGCACGCCTTGGCAGTCGAGATGCTGCAGATTCTGAGTGTGCAGGTATTGCTGACCGGCGGTATCAGTTGGGCCCAGTCCGTCTTACACAGTCGGCACCAGTTCGCGGTTGCCGCTCTGGGAGGTGTTGTGGGAACAGCGGCAGGGTTGGCAATGGTATTTCTGTACGGCGACCGAGGAATACAAGTGGTTGCCTGGGCCATCAACTTAGGATCGCTGATCAGTCTGATCATCCATCTTCTACCGATCCTAAGCAGTCTGGCGATTCCCTATGCCGACGCGAGTAGTATCTGGCGGCTGTGTTCTGTTTTCTGGCCGCTGCTTTTGGGTGCGATTTTTCTCCGAGTCAGCCCGCTGGTCGATCGTGTCTGGGCCTCCCAACTCGATCCAGGTTCCTTGACCCGGATCAACTATGCCGATCGCATTGTGATGGCACTACTGACGATCGGGACTAGCAGTCTTTCGCTGATCGCATTTCCGCAGTTGGCCGAGCATCTGGCCAGCCATGGAAAGCAGGGGTTTTCCCGGCACTTCTCGCTGTGTTTCCGCAGAATGATCTTGCTGATCGTCCCCATTGCGATTGGAGTCGGCGTCTTTTCACTCCGGATCGTCAGCGACCTGCTGGAGGGAAAGATGTTCACTCCTGAGGATTCGCATGTCGTCGGCCTCTTGGTCGCCATCCTGATGGGAATGTTTGTGGGAGCCAGTCTGAGTGAGTTGTTGGCACGTGGATTCTACGTCTTGGGCGATACCAAGGCCCCAACCATGATTGGAGTCATTGGTCTCAGTTTGGGTTTGCTGATGAAGTACGCCTTATTCCAATTTGTGGGCATATGGGGAATCGCCCTGGGGATCGCGCTCCATTTTCTGCTCACCACAGGCATCTTGGCTGTATCGCTTGTGCGACGGGCCGGAGCAGCGATTTTTGAAGGAGTCGGTTGGTATTTGCTGCAGGCAAGCCTGGCGTCTCTGCTTGCTTGCGGTTGCTGTTTCTTGGTATACGCTAGATCGATAGGCAATACTTGGGTTGCCGGGCCGGTTGGCGGCGTGGCTTACTTCTTGGGGCTACTGCTGGTGCACAACGCCGAGGCAAAGCAAGTTCTGCGGGCGATCAGTGATCGAATCAGAAAAGGCTTCCGCAACTCGGGCGGTCATGTCTCGGCGGAATGAATGGCGTCGATGCCGGATCCAAAGTAGGCGTGCAATATAGGAATAGGCTGGTGGGAAACGAGTCGTCAGATTGGATGCCAGTCTCGTGCGAAGGGCTCAGCCCGCAGCAGATAGGCTCCGCATTGCGCGAATCGCCTCCCGGCGGGAAGATTCGGCTAGTAGGAGTTCCCAAAACCATGCCTGGCTTCGCAAGCGGGTTGGACGTTGAAGCGCAGTTTCGCATCGATGGAGATGTGGGAGACTACGCATTCATGCTGGGGGCTAACTCGAATTGGGAAGTCGCCGGTGACGCGGGATTGGGACTGGCACATTCCCTGGTTTCAAGCAGTCTGTTGATTCGCGGCTCCGCGGGTGATTATTTGGCGGCCTGCGCTCAGGGAGGCTTTGTGGCCGTCCACGGTCGATCTGGCAACGCAACGGCCTTTGGACTGGCGGGTGCTGAAGTCGTCGTGCGAAGCAAGAGCGGCGATTATGCCGGAGCCGGAATGGTCAAGGGTATCTTGGTTCTGGCCAACGGCAGCGGTCTGGGGCTCGGCTCAGGAATGACCGGCGGATCTATCTATTTGCGAGGTGAAGCCGCCTCCGTTTCTCCACGGCTGAAGAAAATCAGGATGAAGGATGCGGATGCTATGCGATTGAGTTTGTTGCTCGCGCGAGCCGAAATCCGTGGCGATGCCCGAGAATTCAAACTGTATCAGGTACCCGCTCATTAGGCGAACTGTATTCCATTCATGGTAAAGGCAGATTGATGAGTCATGTCTTGGATGCTGTATCCTTCGTGCCAGCCAGATTGCCCATGGATATCGGTTTTGGGCTGGAGGAATCCGCGACGAGTCCAGTGCCTGGATTTGGACCGGAGCTGAGGACGTTGATTCCAACCCAAGGCAGTCAGCGACAATTGCAGCTCGGCCTGCCGGTGATGCTTCGTCAGATGCGTGCTCAGCACTTGGCGGCTTTGTGGAAAGATTTCTGTAGTCTACTGCGCCAAGCGGCAATTCCAGTGCACTGTTCGCTGGAGGAACTCGAGCCCCTGCCGGCAGCCGCCGTACCGATGCGTTTCGCAAGACGATACAACCGGCAGCCTTTGCAAATGCTGGACGTGGCGACTGCGGATTTGTTGGAGTTAAGCCTGCGATCGTCGGCCCATGAATGGGGCTGGCCAAGCGAACTGGTGACGACAAATGCGCTGCCAGCCTTCATCTCTTCGGTTCGCGCAGCAGCCGGAGGCAATACTCCAGTCGGATTGGAGTTGCCGGTTGGGGCCGACGTGGCTGATATCGAGTTAGCGGTCAACTCAGGCGTCGATTTTCTGACTCTGCATGGTTCGGCCTTCGATGAACTCTCGGTTTGGGGAATCAGTCGGGCCAGGCAGATAGCCAACAAGATCGCACGAGCCAGTTTTCCTATCGTTGTCGATCTGCCCTTGCAAAAGATCGAACACCTACCAAAGTGCCTGGCCATTGGGGCTAGCGTGGTGGCCATCGATAGCTTGCTCAAGCCCGTTACGGATGCCGCAGTTGCCGAGCTGGAGTCCCAAACGAGTAAGCCGGCCGCACGTACAGGAAAGCTGCCTCTGTCTGTTGATATTCGTGCGATCGAGTTGCGAAAAGGAAAAAGCAGCCTTGAGCTTCTTAAACCTGTGGAATCTTTGCTGGAAGGGATCCGATCCATTCTGAAATCGCACATGCGGTTGTGTGCTGTGGAGGAGCTTGCAGGGCTGGATAAACGCTGTCTCAGGGCGACCAGTCGGCGGTTGGCAGAGCTTTCCGGATTGCAGATGTTGGGAAGTCTGGAATGAGCGTATCGGCCCGTGTTTTGGGTGTGAGCCAACGTGGAAAATCCAGCTGCGGCTGAAAGCTGACGCGAGGCATCCCGGGCGACCTAGCTCGGATTATTCACGGAGTTCGAGGTTGAGGGTTCAAGTCTCATGGACGCCGTAACTTCGGTCGCAAACAGGCGTCGAATTGCAATCGCGAACTGCGTTTAGCTCACTTCCTTCGAAACTCCTTATCCGCAGCCCACTTGCGACCTTGTTAGCAGCCTACGTGAATAATCCCGGCTAGGCTGTTTTCGCATCAAGACGCATCGGCGGAAGGCGGAGTCGAATTCTTGTCGAGTCCCACCAATTGAAGGAGCTTCAAAGCATTTGTGGTAGGCGTGGGGCCGGGTCGCATGCGGTAGTCAAACCGCATCACCTCGCGTCCATCTTGCTGTTCGAAATATTCGCGGAAGTGCACTGTCTGACTAATGTCCTGGACTTCCGGCGCGTGCGCCAGATCCAGGTCGTGGGTTGATACCAGGCCGGTTGCTCGGCTGTCCAGCAACTGTTGCAAGACGGTGGCCACTGCGATTTGTCGTTCCTGGCTGTTCGTGCCCTGCAGTATCTCGTCCAAGAGAAACAAAATCTTAGGCGTATCCGGATCGGTCTTGGCAAGTTGATGGTGTTTTTGCGCCAAGTCTACAACCTCCTTCAACCGTTTGAGTTCGGCCATAAAGAAGGAAACACCATCGCTCAGGCTGTCACGGATCCGGATGCTGGTTGCCAACTCGAAACTGGGGATTCGCAGGGTCTCTCCGCAAACGGGTGCGCCCGTCCGCGACAGAACGACATTCAGGCCAATGGCTCTCAGGAACGTGCTTTTGCCAGCCATATTGGAACCAGTGACCACCACGAGCGGCTTTTGATCCTGAATTTGCAGGTCGTTCACCACGCGATCCTGATCTTTGAGCAGCGGGTGCCCCAGAGCACGTGCGAACAGATACGTCGATTCATTCTCGGGCGGCAACGGATAGCACCAGTCACGGTACTCGTCTGCCAGGGTGGCCGAGCTGATCAACGCCTCGCATTGCCCGAGTGCGTCGAACCAACCACCTACTTCGGCCCCGAACTGGCTCTTCCATGACTCGAGCAAGCGCAGCACGCGAAAGTCCCACAGGAAAAACAATTGCAGAACCAGGTACACCAGATAGAGCACGGGGTCCCGCTGAAAATTTGCCAGGCGGACGATGTTCATCAACTTGGCAAAGCCCATGGTGGCCGATTTCGGCGACTCCGTAGCCCGCCGTTTGATTTCGCACAGAATGCTCGATTCCGACTTGCTGGTTCCCAGTTCGGCGGTTGCCAGTTCGGCGGTTGGGGTGGCAGCAGTATCTTTCTGCGGATCACATGGCAGTTCGCCCAGCGAACGGAAGACACTCGCAAACTGGTAAACGGCCCGGTGCTCGCCTGTAACCTTTTGGAAGATGTCATGAATCCAGCTTCCCCAGAACACCGTTACCAGGATGTTGATTAAGAAACCAACTCCCAAGCAGATTGCGGAAACATTGACCCAAGTTTGATTTTCGCCGAAGTAGGCTGCCGCCAGTCCCAACAATCCAAGTATTACGATCCCCGGTCCAACAAAACTCAGCGTGTTTGCTACAGGGTGCGTTGGAAGCCAGTTCGGACTTTGGGACCAGCCTGGTAATCCATAGGGATGCTCCGCATTAACTGAGGTCGAGCGTATCTTGCGGATAATGCTCAGCCTAAATTCGCGGAGTGGCATCAAGGTTTGAGTAGCCATTTGTCGTGCCTTGACCGTGCGCCACGATACCGGCTCAGACAGCCAGCTTTGCAGAGTCTGTCTGCCCGCGTAGGTATTGGCCATCGATATCAGCTTGAGCAGACTGGTCGAACCGGCCAAATCCAGATCGTCCGCGTAGGCCAGTTGATGGATGACGGGTAGCGCCGGTTGATGGGGGATGTTGCCCCAGTTGCGATCAAGCCGTGCCAGTAGATGCCCGTACAGTCGCAGATCGGATTCCAGATCGAGGCGTCTGATTCTCAGGTGCTCATGGCGAATGATTGCCGCGAGAAACAGGGCGGCAGTAGTCCAGCCGATGGAAAGCAGCAACAAGCGATAAGAGTCTCCCGCGTATCCCAGCAGCAGACAGATAGCCGCGATGAAAAACAGGGCCGTTCGCAGCCAGACGAGGCGAATATGTTGCGTTCTTAGCAAGTCCAGCGCGTTGCGGCACTCGCTGCTAGCTTGCTGGTAGGCGCTGCGCGCGGAGAGGGAGCCATGATCGAGGCGGGCTCGTTGCATGGTGTCTTTGGAAGTCGCTACTTCGGGTTCGTTGTCGGGGCTGGTCATGTGTGCAATGCAGAACGCTGCGGCACGCCGAAACCGGTTTGCAGCGTGTTTACCACGAGATTCAGGGGCAGACTTGAGCGAGTCGTCGTACGAAGCGACAAGTTTCGTTCAAATCGCACTGCGGCGATAGCCCGGATGGCCCGCAATGCAGTGTTCCCGGGGTTCGAGTGAACCATGATGGCCGCGATAGCAAATAGCGTGGCCCGTTTCATTCGAAATAGACTTGGCCGTTGAAAATGCCGTTTTCAGGCAACTTCTTCATCTGCGATGGGGCTGGATTCGTTGGTCGGCTCCAAGAGCAGTCTGCCTGCAGTGGGCAGTTGTTGCTCCCAGTTCTCATGCTCCGGCTTGGGCTCAGGCAGGGATCCAGCCAGGACCTCTACCTGATGCTGCTCGCGAATCAGTCGACCCGCATGCCGGACTGGCAGCCGAGCATGGATTTCGACGTGGTCTTCGTGAAACTGTTTGCTGACGACTTCGCCTACTTTTGCCAGCCAGGCCATCGTCTTGCCATCAGCGACATCCAAACGCACGCTTATGGTGACGAATCCCTCGCTCAATGCTCGGCTAACTCGATTGGCCAGGTTGTCCAATCCCATCCCGCTTCTGGCGCTAATTGCGATCGCGTGTGGATAGCGATTTTGGACCGCTTGTACGCGCTGCTCGGCATCGGGTACATCGATCTTGTTGATCACCAACAATGTCTGTTTTTCGTCAATGCCCAATTCCTGAAGGACGGCATAGACTGCCGAGATTTGGTCGAGCACGGATGGGTTGCTGGCGTCTGCAACATGCAAGAGCAGATCCGCTTCGCGTGCTTCTTCCAAGGTCGCGCGGAAGCTGGCCACCAGATTGTGTGGTAGATCACGGATGAAACCAACCGTATCGCTCAGCAGCACCGGGCCCCAACTGGGCAGCGTCCAACGTCGGGTGCGGGTATCGAGAGTGGCAAACAGCTTGTCGACCGCTTCGACATCGGCCTCGGTCAAGGCGTTCATCAGAGTGCTCTTGCCAGCGTTGGTATAACCGACCAGAGAGACTGTCAAATAGTCTCGACGGCCCGCGACCTCACGCTCCTTGCGTTGTTCGACTTTGGTGAGATCCTGCTTCAGATCGTGAATTCTCTTCTCCACCAAACGCCGGTCGACTTCCAATTGCTTTTCACCCGGGCCACGCATGCCTACGCCCATGGTTTGTCGTGACAAGTGGGTCCACATCCGCTTTAAACGTGGCAGAGAGTACTCCAGCTGAGCCAGCTCAACAGCCAATCGAGCTTCTCGGGTTCTAGCATTCGACGCAAAGATGTCCAGAATGAGTTCCGTTCGATCAATGACCTTGACCCCCAGAGCTTTCTCCAGATTTCGAGTCTGACTGGGCGACAGGTTGTTATCGAAGATCACTACCTCCGCCTCGTGCAGCTCGACCAGCTGCTTCAATTCCGAAACTTTCCCCTTGCCCACGAAAGTTTTGGCGTCAGGGGTTTCTCTTCGCTGGACGATGCCTCCCAAAACCTGTGTACCCGCGGATTCCGCGAGTCCTGTCATTTCGTCGAGTGGGTTCTCTGTAAATGTGTCGTTGGGACCAATAACTCGGGCTAGTATGCATCGCTCAAGCGCGACACTCTGCGATCGATAATGTTCTTGCACTGTGTGAATGGGGCTCCGATGGGGAAAGTGCGGTCGTCTTACGAAGTAGAGCGTATCCGTTCACGCTATCTTCAAAGGTCGATAGGGTTGAGTTTGTCTTCTGCGATTGAGGCTATACCTTATTAAGTATAGTCCGCCATGGAGTTCGCAGGTTGTTGTGGCTTATCTCGTAAGCGTAATTCTACGCCAACCGAGGGGGTGGAAAGAAGAGTACAGCTTCTGAAACAGGTTCCAAAAAATGCTCCGTCAGAAGAATTTGTGAGTGAATTTTAACTCTGGTTACTACCACACGTCTGGTTACTGGGCTCTGCCTAGTAACCCAATGTTTTGCAGGCTCAGCCTGCGTCTTGTAATCCCAGCCAATGAAGTTCTCATTACCAGGGAGGACCCTGGTAACGAGAGTGAATGGGCAATGGGCATTACCAGGGAGGACCCTGGTAACGAGAGTGAAAATTTCCTTTCCGCTAAGACACATATTCCGGATGCAGGTTCATTAACTGGTTACTGGTTACTGGTTACTGGGCTCTGCCTAGTAACCAGTTTTTCGCAGGCTCTGCCTGCCTGAAGATTTCCAAAAGTCCTCCGTCATAAAAGTCCGGCACTAGCGTTCTACCAATCGGTCATGAGCTCCAGCATCCCAGGCTGACCCGCGTAAATCCGAGCACTGGAATACCGCCAAGCGATTGGATCGTCCACGTATCCACGTCGGAGTGGATTGTCGTGGATGTATTGGATCTTTTGTCGCAGCATCGCCTCATTTTCGACGCGTTGCGGATGACTGCCTTCTTGCCATAGCTGATAAACCTGATCGCGCTTTTCAGGTCGCTTGAAGTATTTCAACTGGCTCAATAGCGTGCGGAATCCCCTTTCTTCAAGGGCCTGCAAAATCTGTCTGGCAGTAAACGACTTGAATTGCCCGACGCGTTCGCTGAGATCTGGTCCAACGGCTATCCAATGCAGGTGATTCTCCATGACCACAAATGCAAGCAGGTCAATCTGTCTATGCTTCTTCAAGAACCGCCAGGAATCAAAAATGATTTCCGCAAAT
>JANSWS010000176.1 GCA_024743355.1 bacterium | reverse complement strand
GGCGATAGCTTTACGACTCCCTTGGTGGTTGAGCCTGACGAGACGGGTCTTTTGGCCGCCTTGGGACTGAACGCTTTTTTTCAAGGCACAGACTCTCGGACAATTGCGGTGGACAACAACTTAGTCCGCGATCAAGGGCGCTTGGCTTCGGGCCATTCTGGCGAATCGGCTGACACTACCAATCTGCTGCGATTTGTGGCTGGCAAACAAGCCACGCCCCTGCCCGGCAACTTGGGATTTGCCGCCTTCCTGGACGACACCCTGGCGGACATCGGCTTTAGTTTGCAATCCAATTCGGCGCTTAGCGATAGTCTGGGCTCGCTCAAAACGAGTATCGTGAGCGAGCGCCAAGCTTACTCAGGCGTCGACGTCAACGAAGAACTGATCTGCATGCAGCAGTTTCAGAAGTCGTTTGAAGCAGCGGTCCGAATTGTTCAGACCAACGATGAAATGCTTCAGGAACTCTTTACCATACTGGGATAAACGGCGGATGAATCTTCGCGTAACCTCCAATTCGTTCACCGATCTTGCCGTGCGGTACTCGGCGGTCCACCAGGGCAAACTGGCGGAACTGCAAACGCAAATCAGTTCCGGCTTGCGGTTCCAGCGTCCCTCCGAGGCGCCCATAGCCTTCCGGCAAATGGCGACGTTGAATCGCAGCCATAGCGAACTGAGCGCGGATCGACATTCCATTGAGCAGGCGACCGCGATCTTGAATGCCACCGTTCAGCAGATCCAGGAATACAGTGATGCAATCACTTCCGCGCGGAACCTCGCCCAACGAGGGATTCAGAGCCTGGACGAAGACTCCAGATTAGCTCTGGCCAATGAAGTTGAAGGCCTGCTCAAGAATGTGCAGGCCATTGGACTTTCCCAGTTCAACGGCAGATATCTTTTTGGTGGAACAAGAACGGACGAGCCGCCATTCGTTTTCCAAAATGGCGTCAACGACTTTCCAAGCTATAGCGCGAGGTATGTGGGGGCCTCCAACCGCAGCCAGGCTAGTATTGGGCAGAGCATCGCTGTCGACACTTACTATGCGGGCGACGAGGTGTTTTCCAACGTCGGTCGACAGCCAACGGTTCTAACTGGAACGACCGGCGCTCGTGTCGGTGACGGTCCCGACACAGCCATCAATCGGCTATCGCTGACCGTTTCGCACCGCCAAACAGTTTACCTGGGTAATTCGGGAGTCCGTCCCTCGGCCGATTCTCCGGGCAATGATTCGATTATCGGCGTCGGATCTCACAAATTGACCATCGTGGATACCTCAGGTGATGGAAGCGCAGGTCAAATACGACTGAATGGTGGCGAAGCGGTGACTTTCTCATCCGCGGATACCCATCTCAGGGTCGAATCTCCCAGCGGCCAAATCGTCTATGTGGACACCACAGCGATATCGCCGGGTTTTTCCGGCGATGTTGACATCGAAGCCCACGGAAGCTTGAGTCTTGACGGAGGCAGATCGAGCTTTGACATCAGCTTTACGGAAAATCAGCTCATTTCCCACTCGGAATCGGGACAGACTGTCACGATCGATTCATCCTTGATTACCAGAACTGGAATCGATCAGCTTGAGTTTCCTGGTACCGCGAACGCATTCGAAACGCTCGAAGCCCTGGTAGCGGACCTCCGCAATTCCCGCGAGCTGGGGCCGCGGGAGCTGGCCGATTCGCTAAATCGCAGATTGGCCGATCTCGAAGGGCTCAGCAAAAACGCTTTTGCCCTTATGGGAGAACAGGCTACTACCTTGCGGAGCCTGCAAACCATCGGCAACCGTGTTGATGACTTGAAATTGGACGTTGAACGTCAGGCAAGCGAGTTGCAAGCTACCGACATTCCACAGGCCGTCCTGCAGCTGCGCAGTTCCCAATCGCTACTCCAGGTAACTTACGCCGTCACCGCAGAGCTAACATCCATGGGGCTGCTACAGTTCCTGCGTTAAGATAGGCCGCACAAGCTGGCGGAATTCTATTCTCAGAAAACTTAGACGCTGGCGCTGAACCCGCCGGCTTTCTGCATAGCCGGGATCTCGCCCTTCATTTCAAGCTGATTGGCTTCCTCTGCGATCGAGGCAAATCCGTCTCTCAACCTGGACAAGATGGAAATGGCCGTTTCAATATCTTGCTCCTGCAGCTGGCTGAGCGTGAAGTGAAGCAGGCGGGCAACATTAAACGCCACCTCATTGTGCTCGGCCTGCAGGCCACTTTGTATTACCAGAATCGCCTTGTAGGCATCCATCAGATTCCGGTTGTATTGTGCGGAATCGCCTGCCTCCCGCGCCTCTGAACATGCCTGCAAAGAAGTGACCGCGCGATCATAGACCCACAGTAGGAGTTCTACCCGCGTCGCCCCGTTCATCCAATTATGCGTCAAGTAACCACTTGCACTTTGCATCTGACATCCTTTCTTTCACCCATTGACTGGGATCCGACTCCTAGTTTCGATTATTGCTACGGAAAGCAGACAGCGACGATAGTTGCGAGGTCACGAAGGCGCTCGTGTTTTGAAGCTCGCTGATAATACTTTCCAGTGCGGTAAATTCCGCGATGAGAGCCTCTCGCTTAGCCGCCGTTATGTCCTCCACTCGCCGAATGGACACATCGACAGAATCCATTCTGGTCTGAAAATCTTGGTTGAGGGATTTTAGCAGTCCAAATTCAGAGTTCATCAACTGACTGGTGAAAGTGTCGAGTTGACTGGTAATGCCGCGTGTCAGGCTGATCTCGCCATCGGGGCCATCGACCAACTGAGTCGAATCCAGCTTGACCACGACTTGTAAATCAGCGGTATTCTCATTCTCTGACCTGCCGATCAGTATTCGGCCGGATCCCTTGGCGGGTTCTTCAACACCGTCGACAACGAAGTAACCAGCCACGTCTTGGCCGTTGTCCTGTTCATTGCCAGTGAAGCCTAATACGCTGGACGCGGACCCCGAGATGCTTGAAATACTTGAGTTTGCCCCGTAGGCCTCCGAAGTTAACCTCAGCCGGTTGTCCGCTGTCACGCTGATCAAGACATTGTGCACATTTAGACTCGACGCGTTGTTGATTACCCCCTCTAAGTGTTTCGCAAGCTCTTCAACCGTATAGGTTCCATTCGACAAGCGTAGTTCTTCGCTAACAATCCCATCCAGCGTGAGTTGGAACAGGTTATTGCTGTCATCGATTGTGACACTTGGCGTCAGCGAGTTCGAGCCGCTAATTGACGCACGCTCCGCCGCCTGGGTGATTTCGATTTGGTAGGATCCGAATGACGATTGAGTCCGTGCCGATGCGGTTAGAAACTCAATTCCCGCATTGCTGGAGGTACCATTCAAGCCGAAGAGCTTGCGTACATCGTCGATATCGACGCCTTCCACTTGCCCGGTTAATACTTGTTCAAGTCTTTCGCTGTCAACGACCAAGCGTCCGCTGGTATTCAGATCCACACCGATTTGGCCAAGTCGGGAAAGTCTCTGATCGCCGCTAAGCGTGTCACTGACGATCGACAGCAATTGTGTCTTGATCGTGCTTATCGAGCGATTTCCGAGCAGCGGACTGGCTTGATTGGTCTCTGGGTTGAACCTCGTCTGCTGGTCAATGAACTCGATAACAGAATTGAAATCATCGACAAAGGCTCTAATGGCCTCGTTGGCAACGGAGGTGTCCGCAGCTATTTCTACTGTGATCGTGGTATTCGGATCTGCGGACCGCAGATCCAGAGTTACATCTTCGATAAGTCCTTCGATTCGGTTGGATTCGTAGCTGGCAGTGATGGCACCTGGGCCAGAACCCAGTCGCACGACGGCATCCGCGGCCTCCTCTACCGCTGGACCGGAAAAATCTGGCGTCTGGTCTCCCGTCAGCTCCGATGAAACCGAAATCTGATTCGACAGCCCCGTATGTTTGGAGGTTAATAACAATCGGTAGGAATCGGAGGAAGCATCAAAAACAATGCTTGCACTCAAATCCTCGGCCTGCTCATTGATGGTAGAGGCTAAGCCGGCGAGTGTATTATTGCTTGGATCGAGCGTCACAGTGAATTCAGAGCGATTCCCAACTTGAAAAGTGAGCTGTCCCGAACCAAGTACGGCGGATGAGGAATCAAAGCCTTGAGAAGCAATTTGGTGGGCAGCAGCCAGAGAATCGATGGTTAGCCGAAATGTTCCCGGGTTGGCAGCCGAATCAGCGTCCGCAACCAACATGTCTTCATGACTGGATGCCGCTGTCCGCAGATCGAAAACTGAAGCTTTCAAGCGGTTCAATTGCGACAGAGAGGCCTGCAGCGTAAGCAACTGTGCCTCGATGCCCTTCACGGACGATTGCTGAGTGGCAATACTCGCCTTGCGCGAGCTGAGATTATCGATTTGTGTCTGCTGAAAGCCCAGCAGACTTTCGATAATGGACGAGGTCTCAAATCCGGAGACGATGCCATCGATCGAGAACATACCCGCGACTTTCACCTCAAGAAAAGTTGTGGAGGAGTCGCCGGGACTCCTCCGCAACTGAAACGGAAGCAAATGAAAACGCTCGCGATCCAGCAGTTACTACTGCAGCAGTGACAGGATCGATTGCGTCGTTTGATTCGCACTGGAGAGTACGGAAGTACCCGCCTGCACGAGAATCTGATTGTTGGTGAACTTGGAGATTTCCTCTGCGAAATCGGTATCCCGAATAACAGATTCAGCGTTCACGGTGTTCTCAAGTGTCGCCCGCATGTTGTTTGCGATTGTCTCGAGTGTGTTCGCCTGAAATGCACCCAGCTCGCCGCGAATGTTGGACAGTTCGTCGATCGAAGCGTCAATTACGGCCAAGGACTCTTGGGCTTTGTCAGCGGATGTCACATCGATTTCGTTTAGACTTCCGAAGCGGCTGCCAGTTACTGCCAGACCCAGGCCGCTTGCGGCCACGGAGTTGATGGCGATCGACGCAGTCTGGTTCTGGTTGGCACCAATCTGGAATACGAGCGAGTTATTTTGCACCGACACGTTGCCCTGGGCACCATTGACTGAGAGAGCCTGGTCGGTTGCGTCGGCGGCCAGACTGACTACAACGCCTGTTGAGGCTCCACTGACGCTGGTGAGAACGTTGCCCTTGCCAGATGCTGCCACGCCATCGATGGTTCCAGCGATATTGCGTCCAATATCAGTCGACAGCGAGTTGCCAAATCCGGACGAGGTTGCTGCCGCAGCCGTATCGGAAACAACTTCGATTTTGGCGTCCGATCCGAACTCAATCGAGCGCAATCGGGTTTGTCCGGCGTTATTCGGATCGTCTTCTGCGACTACTCCGGTTTGACTGGAAAACTCGTTGATTCGGGAGATCACACCTGACTGATCCAGTCCGGCATTCAATTGGATGCTGGTGCCGTTGATGGTCAGCACCTCATCAGCCGCCAAATTGCCAGACTGAGCTGTGCCCGCGGTGATGTTGGCTCGCTCGGCTTGGGTGGTGACCTCAACCGCGTAGGTTCCCGCGCTGGTCTTTCCCGAAGCCTTTAAAAAGGTCACGTCCGCGTCATCGGCGACCCCCGATACACCCGCCGAACCGTCGAGCAGTGACTTCTCGCCGAATTGCGTATTGGTTGCAATTCGGTTGATAGTTTCGAGGGCGTTCTCAATTTCGGCTTGATTGGCCGCGAATGCATCCGCATCGTTTACACCGGCATTGGCCGAATCGAGTGCTAGCGAGCGGACCTTCACCAGAATGCTGTTGATCTCGTTCAAGGCACCCTCCGCCGTCTGCACGACGGAAGCCGCTTTTTCGGTATTATCGATCGCGGTCCGCAGGCCAGCGATTTGGGCTCGTTGCTTCTCGGAAATGACCAGAGCCGCCGGACCATCCGCGCCGCGGTTAACCTTGAAGCCGGACGAGAGTCGTTCGATGGATTTGTTTAACGCGCTGGTGGAGCGGGTGAGATTGTTGCGGGCGTTCAAAGCCCCGACGTTGTTGGCAATACTGAGACTCATACCTCAACCTTTTCTGCAAACGAAGTTTGAAGGTCGCGTCAGAGGGGCTCGTAGAAATTCTGGATCGCACGAGCCGTTTCTTCGGCAGCCTGACGTGTTAGTAATTCACCGGTTTGAAAGCGGCGCTTGACATCAGCGACTACAGATTCACGAATCTGGGTTGAGTCCGCAACAACTCCAAGCAAGCTTTCCACGGACTTGAGATCAACAGTGGTCTGGGATGATTCTGTTTTGCTAAGAGCGCGTTTACCAACCGACTCATGTGCAGCTGCACGCTGCTGCATGGAGGCTAGTTGCTCAATTGCATTGGGACCTTTGTCGATTCTCATGCTTCTTCTCTCGCGTGATGTTCGCTTTCAAAAACAGTTGTCGATTGGTTCCAGCGAAACTTGCTTGAGAAATGGCTAAAGGGCTGAAGATTTTTCGACGAATACCTTGTAGCAATTATGCGGGTCGCACCGTCCCTTTGTGAACTTTCACGCTGATTACTCATGTTTGGCAAAAGCACCATTTATCGACTGACTGCCAAAGCACCAGTGCAGCGAAAAACCGTTGCGATTGTGGGATTGATCGCCTGCGGATTGGGCGGAGCACTGTACTACAATCTCGTTCCCGCCTCACAAAACATGGCAGCCGCGTTGCCGGAACAGAGGCCGCTCGTGGAACAGAAACCCTTGCTCAACAGCCGAGGGTTTACCCTCACTGGGAACACATTTTCCGCGCCGCCAAAGACCACTGCTTACCCGCTTGAGATCATTCGTCTCGGCGACCATGCCTTGCTCGGTGGAAACTCGCTTGGGGCTTACCAGCACTACCAAGAGGTTGCTGAAGAGCAAGCCGATGCACACGAAGGGTCACTCGACATTCGTCTCGGCTTGGCCGCGGAATTGGCAGGCCGGTTGGATCAGGCTGAGTTCCATTATCGGACTGCGATCAGCTCTCCGGAAGGAAAGGCTCGCGACCAATGCTGGGGCCTGCTCGGTACCGCGCGTATCTGGGAAGCTCAGTCGAGGTACGAAGAGGCCATTGGCTTGCTGAGTGAATTACTCCTAATGTTTTCGTCCGAGCTGTACCCCAGAGAGTTGCGGATGCAAGTCATGCGGCAGCTGGCTAGTTGCGAGCAACGCCTATGTCTTCAACAACAGGATTCCTCAAGCGATCTCCCCGATTCGCCGCTGTACTATCACTGGCCGTTAAACAGCCTGGAAACCATGCTCGGAGATGAATTGACATTTCCGCCGAGCCCGCTGCCAGGCGATCAAGGACTGGTTGTGGAGGTTGTCCAGAAGCCCGCCAACGATTTGCGTTCTATTCTGGTAACTGTACATGCAAGCGCTGCACCGGTAATCGCACTTCTGGACCAACTGGCCAAGCTGGGTGAGCACAACATCGTTTTCGATCCAGAGGTGCGGATGCGGCTCGCCGGCAGAACCGTCCAGGTGCAGGTCACCGCGTTACCCATTTCCATACTGGTGGATCGCATTCTGGCTCCGCAATCCATGCTCTGGACCAGCAGCGATAACACCCTCCGCATTCAACATTCATCCGAAATGACGGATGAGAAACTCCAGGCTACCACGCTTAGCCGTTTACAGAGGTTGCTCCAACTGTTCGAAGTTGACAGTCCGACCGGCCCCGAAAGAACCGCGGCACTCATGCATCTTGGCAATAACCTCTTGCTACTTGGCGACCTGGATTCAGCCGAAGACAGGTACGCCTCGGCGCGGGAGCAGCAGCCGACCGGCGAATTGAATGCCATGCTGTGCTTTAATTCGGCCTTGCTCATGCACCGCCGCGGCCAGCGGGCAACTGCACTTAACCTGTACTACATGGCACTGGATCAGACACTCTTGTTGCCGATGCAGGCTCTCGCATACCAAAACATTGCTGAGCTGGAACTGGAACTTGGACGTCTCAACAGTGCTGCTGAAGCCGCATCGCGAGCCTTACATTTGAGCGAGAATCGCGGTTCACGCTCGCGAATCGCTCTCAACTTGGCCCAAGCTCAATTGTTACTCGGTGAGCCCGCTGCGGCAAACCAAACCCTTTTCGAACACTCCCATGCGTTTTCCAGCGAGGCCGAGCGTAGGCTGGCGAGTGCGGTTGCTGCCTATGCGCGGTTTCAAGCAGCCAAGCCAAGACATGGATTGCAGGACAGCGGACAACGATTGGTAACCGCTCTAGCTTGCATCGAGCCACAGAGTTTCCAGGGGAGTGTCATTGACCATCTAATTCTGGCCCAGGCCTTTGAAAAGGTAGGCTTTCGAAGCCACGCGATCGCACTTCTTACAGCTGCAATGTCCCAAAGTCAGGAGCGATTCTTGTTGCAGCATATCAATCTGGAACTGGCGCGGCTTCACTTGCGCAACGGCAACTGGCGGGAAACACTGGATGTGCTGGAATCAGTCGAGACTCAGGCCGACATTTATTTGACCAGGGAGAAGCTGCTCTTGAAGGCTCAGACCTACCGGATGGCGGGGCAAGTAGCATTCTCTGAAGAAATTTGCCAGCAGTTATTGCAAGAGGCATTGCCGGATGAAGACAAAGCAGAAGTCCTGCGTTTGCTTGCTGGCCTGTATCAAGACGCTGGTTCCCATTATGCCGCGGCTCTATGTTACGCAGGCATGCTGCCTCAGCCACAACTGGAGGATCCAGAGCTTGAAGCAGTTGAAAATTACGGAGTTGCATCACCATGACGCTCACAGACAAGTTACTTCTCGGCATAAGCATATCGTCACTCTGCGCCCAGCTAAGATGGCGTGTTTGCACTTCCATGATCCTGGTCGCCATCTCGGCTGTAATCCATGTTGAGTGCTACGCGCAATCCGACGACTTCATCGATGAATCAACAGGCGGTCCAGCCGTTGAGGAGCCAGACGCTGAAAGCTTGAACGGACGTCTCGAGTCGCTGATGCAGGCTACGCATCAGCTTCGGCAGCAGTTAAATGACTCTCGGCAGCAGACAGGTCAAAAGCAGCCGCAAGGGCATGCGACGGCATCCACCGAAGACATTTTTCCTCCAGAGAAGCTGCGTGACATCGAGGACAGAATTCAGCTAATTCGCCGATTGCGAGAAGCATCTCGCACCAAGCGAATTGCAGCTTCCACCAACAAGCTCATTATGAGCTCGGAATCCTCGCAGCCGGCCGCAGCCCAGGCAATCGACGGGATGGCGTTTTCGGCATCTGAGCAAACAACCAGATCGGCCGGACAACAGCCACCATTGCGAGGCCAAGATCCATCTCGCGACGCCATGGTAGAACGGCCCGACGAAGTGTCAACTTCCACTTCAGCCTTCCGCATCCTCCCGCAACCCATCGACTCTTTGCAACTCGCCTACAACCTCTATCTGACAGGCAACCCTCAGGCGACTCTCTCCGCGCTGGGGCAGATTCCAATCGACGAATTATCCACTGCGGACCGAAGTTGGCTGGAAATGCTGGCAGCTTTGAGCAATCGAAAGCTGCAGAATACGGATGCGGCCATCTCCGCCTTGCGGAAGATCGCGAACTACGACCTTGACGATTACCAGTCGCACGCAAGCTGGTGGCTGCAGCATACCGAACAGCGGCAGACGCTGGAGACCAGGCTAACGGAAGTCTCGCTTCAAATTGACACCCTCATGGAAAGGTATCGCTCGCATGTCAAATAGCTACGGCGACCGACTATTGAAACACACGGTCGAGCTTCGCGACCAATATCTGATGCTCGACCACATGCTCGATTGTTTCCGTACTCAGGATTGTCTTCGCGTGGAACCTGTCGCGGAGCACATGCAGGAAATAGCCAAGACCGAAAAAGCTCTCAAGCCTTTAAGGGATTCCTTTCACCAACAGCAGTTATCCCTGACAGCTCCGGAACTATCGCAGCACATAAACGAAATCGTGGACGAGACTATCGAGCTCATCAAAACCATCATGCCCAAACTGGCTCAACTGGAGCAGCAAACACATTCATTAGCCAAAGGGCTTCAGCCTCAAGTTGCTGTGGGGGTTCGAGCGCGGCAAATGCAGAATGCATATCGCTACGGAACGCGTTCCAGAGAATAGCATCTTGTCCAGCAACCTCAGGATGGGAGCATTAGAGTCGCTGTGATCATTACTCAATCTCATAAGATGCGAAAACTGATCAAACTCGCCGAGAGGTTTGCCATGTCGAATGCGCCCGTACTATTGACGGGCGAAAGCGGCACCGGAAAAGAGCTAGTGGCGGAACTGATTCATACAGCCAGTCAACGCAGCGATAAACAATTCGTCAGTGTGAACTGCGCGGCGCTTTCCCCAAGCTTAATGGAGAGCGAGCTCTTTGGGCATGAGCGAGGCGCATTTACAGACGCGCACACGCAGCGGATCGGTAGATTTGAGCAGGCTGCAGGTGGAACTTTAATGCTCGACGAGGTCAGTGAAATCCCCATTCATAGCCAAGCCAAGCTGCTGCGCGTACTGGAAACAAATCGCTTCGAAAGAGTGGGCAGTAGTCGGACTGTGCAGTATGACGTGCGGATTATCTCCGCGTCGAATAAAGATCTTTTGTCTGAGATCGACCAAGGCAACTTTCGTTTGGACTTGTATCACCGACTGAACGTCGTGCGATTGAAAATCCCGCCGCTGCGGCAGCGTCCCGAAGATCTACCCGTCTTGGCCATGCATTTTCTTAGACAGTACGCAGCAGAAAACCCTCTCAAGCTCACCGGTTTTTCCAAAGATGCCCTGCAAACCATGGCCGATTACCACTGGCCTGGAAACGTTCGCGAACTCAAGAACGTGATTCACCGGGCCTGCATCCTGGCTGAACAAACACTGATTACAAGAGACCATTTGGATATCGACGTCTGGTCCAGTCAAAGCCCTTGCTCCGCGTCCAATCTGCCCGAAAGTTGGCTGCAAACAGAACTCGCGGAGATAGAAAAACAGGTAATCACCGCAGCCTTGAACAAGTATGGCAACCAGCGCGTGGTAGCGGAAAAGCTGGGAGTTTCCCCGCGTACTCTTAGCAACAAAATCCGTTTGTATCGAGAAGACAATACGGAACGCAGATCCGCATAGCTCATGCATACTCGATCGCCAATGGAAGCGGCAGATGGCTTGGATCCGCAGCAGGCTACTGCAAGGCAAATCTTGCCTGTTAGTCTGGCAAAATCTTCTGACCCGGCCAGCCAACCCCTAATCGAGTCCCGTGATGAACAGCAATACGAATGCGAAATTCCTTGGAAAAAACACTCCGCGTGAACGTATGGCGAGCTGCGTTGCTTTATTTGGCATAGCTCTTGCTCTATGGCTGCCGACACAGGCCCAACAAATTGCGTTCGAGCCTCAACGTATCGCATGCTCTAAGCCACTCTAGTCATCGATTAAATCCTTGCCCATGCCCACGCTGAACGTAGCCGACTTGGACGCTCGCACCGCAGGAAACTTATCCGCAGGCACTCCGCGGGCGGCTGGTGTTCAAACCAGCTTCTCACAGCTGATGCAAACCGCGACGGACATCTCCGAACATACCTCGCCATTGCCAACTAATGCGGGCGATGGATCGCAGCTATTGAAAGCAGCCAGCGTTAATCCGACTGCGAACCAGGAACCGGTCCAGCTTGTATCCAAAGTGGGTTGGCAGCAAGCTCCCACAAGCTGCCTTTGCTTCCGACTTGGCGAATGGGTGGGAGGCGAATGGGTAGGGGAGCAAGCAAGCTATGGAATCCAGTTACCGAGTACGGATATTCAGCAATCGGAGTCGTTGCCGGATAACCACTGGCATCCGACGTCAGAGGAAAGCAAAAGTCTGGCCAGCACACCGTCGCTATTTCCCACACTGGTGTTTGAACGGGCCGAGCAGGAAATCGCTGGCCAGGCTGACGTGACGCAGCTGGGTTTAAGCATCAGTCAGGAGGACTTTGCGAGAATTGCGGAGAAACTTGCTACTCAGCAAATAAAGGGTGACGAGTCAAAGCTTTGGTTTCTAGAGTCGCCGCTTCCGATGCGGACACATTTGGGAGCTTTGGGCTCGTATGTCAAGGGTCACCATTTAACGGAGAATTCTGTTGAGCCGCCAGGCAACCTGAATAGCCTTTCACAAAATCCTGCTGCGGATGTTTCAGGCGATCTATGGAACAGCCAGGCGACGGATGCCAGTAAGCCAACCAAGCTGGTCCTGCCAACACCTTCATTGCCCTTCGACAGCGGCGTAAGCCCTGATGCTTCAAGCCCACTTACTGTTGACGCAGCGATGGAACTCATCAGTACATCCGTGGTGGAAGAAGGCCCCCGGCAGTTGCCGCTGAGTTTGGACGCAGGCATTTTCTCGGGCGGTTCCTTGTCAAGTCAGCCAGGTATTTCTCACGGCTTGGCAGTCAAATCGTCCAGCGTTGGAATTTCAGCCCCGGAGCTTGCAACGCAGATCTTACCCACGGTTTTTCGCTTGCTCGAGTCCTCGAAGAGCGACCGCGCGAATACGGTTCATCTGGAATTGCAGCCGGCTGAATTGGGGCGCATTGCGATTCAAGTGGAACATTCGAATGCCGCGGTGAGCGTCCACATTGTGGCCGCCGAGTCCCTGTCCAGTGAGCTTCTGACACTTCACAAGGCGGAGTTACTCGATTCGCTAGCAGATGCGGGTCTGGAAAATGCAACCGTCGATGTGTCGCAGGGAGGCTCCACAGAAAGGCGTGACAGCGGCGGCGAGAGAGCTAGGGACAACAAAAGTCGGGATCGCTCCCCGATCGCGGCGGACATGCCTGCGATTCCCCAATCAATTCTACTTCACAATGCGTTAGACATCGTTGTATAGGACGAAAGATCATGAACCAGATTTCATCGCAAGTCGCGACCGTAGACTATTTGCAACTGCTGACAGTTCAGTTGAGAAACCAGGATCCGATCGATCCGGTCAAGCAAGAGGGGCTGATCGACGATCTGACTCAGTTTTCCATGCTCGAAGGCATTGAAGACATGAACACTTCTTTTCAACAGATCTTGCAACTGCAGCAAGTAAGTCAAGGCATCGATCTCGTCGGCAAGACCGTGCAGTTTCAGGATCCCGCCACGGGTGCGATTCGCTCCGGCGAAGCCAGCCAGATGTTCAACAATCAGGGAGAAATCCGGCTGGCCGTGGACGGGCAATCCATTGGTCTGCAGCATGTAATCAGCGTCAAGCAGAGGCCCTAAGCGCCCTCTATCAACAGCAAACTCGATCACAATCAGGACGAAGCTAGCCGAAGGAGCGAAACGATGACACAATCACTGATGACTGGTATCACGGGGCTTAGAAGTCACCAACAGAAACTGGATGTTGTAGCCAACAATCTGGCCAACATGAACACCATCGGGTTCAAAGCACAGACAACCACATTCAGCGATCTCATGTACAACCCCGAACGTCGAGGTACGGGTGCCAGTGAAACCAGCGGCGGAGTGAACCCGATATCGATCGGCTCTGGTGTGCAGCTTGCTCAAGTCACCCGCCGGTTCAGCCAGGGTACCTTGCAGCGTACCGGTGAAATACTTGATTTCGCGATCCAGGGGGATGGCTTCTTTACACTGGCTAGCCCGCAATCGGGAGAAAATGTTTATACCCGGGCGGGATCGTTTGCGGTCGACGGTAGTGGACGCTTATTCGATCCATCTACCGGCTACGTCGTTCAGCGGATTGGCGATGTGGGCGAAGGCGCGGATGGTGGACCGGCTTTTCAGGTGCCTGGTGACAATGCCATCCGAGTTCCCTTGGGAGTCTCCGTTCCCGGAGAGCCCACTCAGGCCATCGATTTCGTCGGCAATTTGCCGTCCAGCTCGGATCCGCCCATTGCCGAAGTCCTGTCTTCCTTTGCGCCCTTCTCTACCGCGACCGGTCCGGCCAATGAAAACACAAGCTTCAACGACTTGACCATGAATCAGGTTGCCTACGTGGCTGGTGACCAGATCGACGTGGCAGGGACCAATCCAGATGGCAGCCCTTTCAGCCTGAGCTTGGACGCGGCTACCGCGACTCTGGGCGACTTGGTAACTGCTCTCAACGCCCAGTTGCAGGGGGCAACCGCCACGTTAATGCCTAATGGAACACTATCTGTCTCGGCCGACGATCCGGGAGAAGCGTTTCTGTCCATGGTTATCAACGACAGTCCAGGCAATGTGGGAAGCAGCGTTTTCTCCAATAGCGCCATGGTGGTCAGTACCGAGGGTAACGATGGGGACCGCTTTGAGCTGGCCATGGACGTTTTTGACGGTCTGGGCGAGAGCCATCGTCTGGGACTGGAATTTCAAAAGGTGACGAACAATAGTTGGGCAGTTAAAGCCTCGCTGGATGCGGATTCCGGGACACTTTTGGATGACTCAGTTTTAAACCTCACCTTTCACGAAAATGGAACCTTCGCGGTGGCGGGCCAGAATGGTGTCGGTGACAGCAACATAGAGATTGAGTTTTCGGGAGCTAGCACACCCACAACCATCGCACTGAATTTCGACCAGCTGCGTCACTTGGCGTCGGAATTTTCGCTTACACAATCTCAGGATGGTTTTCCTCCCGGCACGCTGGTGTCCATGGCAGTTACCGCTGAGGGTGAGCTGAATGGATTGGCGACCAATGGAAAGACCATCCCATTGGCTCAGTTGGCGATTGCAAGTTTCAGCAACAGTGAAGCCTTGAATCCCATCGGCAACAATTACT
>JANSWS010000573.1 GCA_024743355.1 bacterium | reverse complement strand
GTGCCTGGCATCACGAAATCTCCGCTCGCTGCTTCCATGTGGCTGGTCGTGGCGGTGGAAAAGGTGCGATTCGCGAGGTTCAAGACCATCTGTCGAAAAACCAATTTGTCTTTCGCAGCGACGTCAAAGGGTACTACGCCAGCATCCAGCACGATTTTCTGATGCAGCAACTCAGAGAGAACATCGATGACGAGCGGTTACTGCAGGTTCTGGAAGGATATGTTCGCAGGACTGTTTGTGATGGGGGGATTTATCGAGAGATGGAATGTGGGATTCCTCTGGGATGCTCGCTGTCCCCCTTGATGGGTGCGTTGTTTCTTTCCGCCATGGATGAAGAAATGGAGCAATCCGGATTGTTTTACGCTCGGTTTATGGATGACTGGGTTGTGCTGGCCAAGACACGCTGGCATTTACGCCGAGCGATTCGGAAAGTGAATGCAATTCTCGAAAAGCTGCAATTGCAGCAGCATCCCGATAAGACGTTTATTGGGTACGTCAGGGCCGGGTTCGATTTTCTGGGATACCATTTTTCCCTGAACCGGCTGTGTGTGGCTCAAAAGACTTTTGAGCAGTTTACGAAAAAAGTTGACCGGCTTTATGAGCAAACGGCTTCCTCTCTTTGCAGAGAGGAAGCCGTGGTGAACTATGTGCGGCGATGGATGAGATGGGTGCGGAGTGGGTTGGAATGGATTACGCGGTGTTTCGGCGACGATGTCGCAGTCGAGACACGCAGAGGGTCCCAATCCCAAGGGTCATCAGGACCAATGATGATGGCTCTGGAACGGTCGCGGCGCTGCCTACAGTAATCACGTCACTGAAGCCGTATAAATGCTTTTGATTCGTGTACGCATCGTGGGACACATCGGTCCAATGCACGTCGAAGATGTGAGGGCCCGCATACCCATACCACGCCGCGTCGGAGTCGCGTGGTGTTCCTAGCGTGAACCCTTCAATCATATATCCATCTGGTAGAGTTCCTGTCCATACTTGGGTGTACGGGTCTACGGGTTGAGCAAGTTCAGTGAGGTGGATCGGGTGCGATAACGACCCATCGGTAAGATCCGCGAAGTTGTTTGCGACGAGTCCGCCATTATGAATTAGGTAGATCGGAACATCGGATCCATCCCAGGTCGCTGTGGTTGTGCTCAGATGGACAATGGCGTCTACCGTCGAGGTCGACCCCCATGCGCGCCAAGAGATCGCTCCCAATCCCGACGGATCAGCCGCCCTGATTGCTAATTGCACGTGCGCATCATAATCGGCGATGATGTAACTGGTGGCATCCCGGGTGGTCGATGTCACAAAAGCGTAACGGTATTTGTCTCCGTTGTTCAAAGACTCCGGGTGTATGATGTCTGCTGAGAGAGTGTTCGCCAGCAGTCCCAAGCATAAGATCGGCAACATCGTTTTCAACATCAGGAATTTCCTTGTTAACCTGTTTTCGTCATCTGTTGATTTTCAGTTACAGTTGCTTTCAAAATCTCAATTTGAAAGAAAAAAATTGAGCAGAAGCAATTCTTAGAGGATGCCGAGCAAAATTTCTCAACATCTTAAACTCTGAGAAATTAGCTGCTCTTCACTCATTCTCCACAGCATGTTGACCGACGCATTTCGCATTATACGCATTATCGGTGCTGTTTGCCACAACCTTTGGGACTTTTCCGCGCGAGTACTCGCCACTCAGTCTGTGAGGGGTCATCAAGCGATTCTTGACGCCTGAAATCCAGAACCGCACTGCTGACCGACAGTCAGTTCGGCTTGAGCCGGTGTTTGTCGATTGGTTTTACGGCGCACTGAAATACGGTTGACCAGATTCGATTCGTTGCTCGCTTAGCAGCTTGCCGGTGTCGGTAAAGCACACACGTGGCAGTTCCGTTCACGGTTCGACTTCAGCCTGAGTTCCCGAGCTTGCAACTTGGCTTCTTCCAGCTTCTTCGGAATACCATCTCCCGTTCCAAAGTACATCTCGTCGGGCGTCTGCCCTTTGAATGCTGAGTGTGGTAGATGACTGTTGTGCTGCTCGACGTAGAATGCGACCAGCTTCTTCACGCTGGCCGCAGTCTCCAGGGTGTTCAGGAACAGCCATTGATGCTTGATCACTCGCCACCAGGATTCAATCAATGAGTTGGAGTACCGGATCTCGGTCTGTGCCAGAATGCGTTTCAGAAGCCCTGATTCGACCAGCTGGTCGACGGCACTGTTGTAGTTCTCGACGCCACCATCAACCAGCACATGTGGCTTGGTATCTTCGATCTCGCTGGCAGCCTCAATCAGTAACTCGGCCGTAACAGCGGGGATAAAAGTGTCATTGATTCTCCACGCCAGTACCCGACGAGAGAAGTTGTCAATGATTGCATGCAGCCAGGCTTTGCTGCCGTCGAGCAGTCGAATGAGTGTGGTGTCCACGTGCCAGGTCTCGTTGGGCCGAGTGGCCCTGATGCCGACCGTTGGCTTTGCCGGATGTACACGCTGTCGTGGTCGACGCCATTTATTGGCACGCACCAGTCGGTACCACGTGGTCGGGGATGCAAAGACGTTGCCGAGCCGTTGAGCCAGTCTTGCCAGTGTCCCTGTTGATACGTGGCGGTACTCGTCTGCAGTGACCATGTCCCTGATGACCAGGCACTCCTCCCGGGTGATTTGCTGTGGAGTCGATCTGGGGCAGCACGGCTGATCATCAAGCCCGCATTCCTGTTTACCCAGCCATGCGTGGTAACGCGTGCTCGACATGCCAATCAGCTTCAACACTTCACGAAGTGGTAGATGCGTTCGTGTACGCTGAATGGCCCGCAGTAACCGTTGCTTCCTGGCTCCTTCGGGAATTCGAACTCGATCGAAGGAGAACTCGGCCACTTTAATTGCCACGACGACGAGATGAAGGAGAGCCAGAAGTCGAGTGATGCGACGTCGCAGATAGAGAACCTCTCGCTGAAGTGCTTCGGCATCCATATCGAGTACGTCGATGGAGACGACGTCCGTGCTGGCTTGCTTGAGCCAGCCGCGAGCAGTCGAACGAGGAACGCCGTATCGAACAGCAAGGTCGAGGTCACCGGTCTTCTGGATCAGACGACGCAGTCGATGATCGTACTGTTTTTGGGTGTGGCTATTCTCTGGCATGCGTACATGATCATGCCTGTATCGGCTCTGGAACACTCAAAAGTGGCATCCAACTGCTGGCAGCGACGAGTACTCGCGCGGTAAACTCCTAAATGTTGTGGTAAACAGCACGGCTGACAGGACTGCAAAGACGATTGAGATCGTACGTAGGCTGTTCAATGTGTGACTCCTCTACCGTTGATTTGTTGTGTGTGGTTCGCCCGCGACACGCACACTCAGCGAATCGCCGCCTTGACTTCTGTTGTCGTAACGACGTTGTCGCCGTTGGAATCGAGTGCCTCGAACACGCGCAGGTGTTTTTGAGGAACCTCTGCTCGCTCCAGCTGACCGTCACCGTTGCGGTCGAGTTCGCGGAGCGCCTTTACCAGAGCACTCCGTTTGATGCGTTGTCCGGCGATCTGTATTTCACCGGCCGTGCCGCGATTCGATGTCGCGGTGTTTCGACGATTTGCGGATCGCCCTGACTTTAACGCGGCAATCGGCTCACCCGGTTTTGCCCCGGGCACGACATACTCGACATAGCCAAGGTGCATTTCGTCTTCGGTCTGCTGTCCCCAGCGAACGGTCCTGCTGGGATCGGGATTCGCCGGGTTGTT
>JANSWS010000095.1 GCA_024743355.1 bacterium | reverse complement strand
CCTGCTTGCAACAGCACCACCAACCTGCATCCACGCCCCGGGCTGCACACCTCGGCAACCCAAGGTGTGCGCGCGCGCGCTCCATGAGGTATGATGGCACGCCGACTGCCACCCCCCCGTGGGCGTGAAATCCGAATGGTTGTGACAACAGTCAACACAACGCCGGTATGAAATACAAGGGCCCATGTCCGGCTGCTTGTAAATCCAACAACTCCTCTTGTCCGGATGGCCAGTTACGAATAATCGTGTCGCACGCTGAACGATCCTCTCCGAGTGAGGAAAGTTGAAGTTTCGTCGCATCAGCTTTCGAGACCATTTGAGCAACATTGCTGGGCAAACAGGCTTCTATCCCAAGATTGCGTTTTTCCGCCGAAGTGAGGTTGTCTAGCAAGCTTTCTTCGAGGGCCCGCCATCCTTGCGCGCATGCCTCGAGTATGTACGTCGCCAGCCTGCCCCACGGGCTCTGGTCGATGGCGATTAAACTCAATTCACCTGCAATGCCCTCCGTTCGTCCGTGAAGGAGATAGCGGATACTTGCCCAGTCGGCATCTGGCCCAGCTGACGTCAATTGCTCCAATAGATCGAGACGTGGCTCATGAGTCCCAACTAGCTTGGGACGCTTCCTAAGAAATTTAACGCAGTGCTCTGGCGTACAGGAAGGCAAAGCGGAGCCAAGTGCACTGGTGAAACAAGCACTAGGTCTGTCGATGTATAAGATTGATTGCTCAAGAACACATGCTTGAAGCCTTTCGCACAGTTGCGCGCTATTTCCAAAGAGCCGTTCTTCTTCCGCTGCTGCATAGAGTTCAAAGGGACTGATTCTGGTGGTCGCCTGGGACGAATAATCCCTGACGTAGAACAACGGTAGCTCACAGACCGGTTCCTCAAGAATCCGATGAACCGCTTGTGGCCAGGCTTCAAGCATCCAATCTACGGCTTCACTCATCAATTTGCGATAGCCGTCTTCGTTGCCGCCCGTTGGCTCTGCGATCGCCAACTCCGACAGGATACGAAAGGCTTCTTCATCCGTCAGATCTGTCGACCTTTTCCCCGGATCCAGCACGCTGGGGATCGCAATTCGCTGACCAGCAACGGCCTGAAGCCTGTGCACTAAGTTCTCGGACTCACCCACCAAGTCATCGCGAAACGGAACCCAGAGTTTCCTTGTCTCACCGACCAGATTAAGAAGCCCTGCAAAAGCAGCACGATTTTGTTCGTTGCTGCGTAACCGAGATAGGGGCACCTTTGCATCCGATAGGATCCGCTGGCTTAGTTCACAAATGGCCGGTTCAATCCCATTTCCCAGCTCACGCTTTAAGTGCTCGCAAAATCTCAGGAGAGCTCTCAAAAGATCGGGATCGCGAGTGACGGGATCAACAGGAACCGAGCTCAATAGCTGCTCCGCGATATCAATCGGCCACTTGTACGTCGCGCCGATACTCAGCGATGGCATATCGTGCAAAACGAATGCATGTTCTTTCGAGAGCTTGCTTAGCACGGGAAAGAGTTTCTGCCAGTTGGCCAAATCGTGTTGACCGCCGGGCAACGCGAGCAGTGCGGTTTCATGCGACCGAATCTCCCATTGAGCTTTCTTGCCATGAAGTAAAAAGACCCATGACTCGTTGCTGCAGACACACTTGGCATATTCGTCTGAGAATGCATGGCTCAAGCCGGCTGTTAGATGTTGGATCCGTTCATCTCTATCGGGTAGATGGCCAATCTTATCGCGGTATTCCCCAAGAGCAGGAATCACCAGAGGCAAGACGACTTTGTCAATCAGCGTTTGATTCCAATCTTGGCGAGCTGACCGCTCCTCCCCCTCGTTGGCTTCATCGATTCCCAAACGGCCTGCATCGACGAAGCAATAGCCATGTAGTGAGAGTCGGAAATGCCTTTTCCCACCGCAGCACGTTTCTGATTGGAAACCTCGGACATTCGATTCCGCCAAAGGAAGAAAGACGGCTCGACTTATGCTGACGACGCCTGCACCATCCGTATCGAGAATCGCCACAGCTCCATGCTGCTTTGCGACGGCTGGCTTGCGTTGCCAACCCTGTGTTTCGTCTAAGGCATCCATCCAAGGCCAACTGTCGGACTGAACGATATCGTTTAGTTCTGGCAAATCCGCCAAATCATGTGCAGCAGCATAAACCGACTCTCGTGGAGCAAGCCGATGCTGCTCAACGACAATAGTGCCATGTTCCCGATGGACGCCTTTGCTCATTCTTCGCCAATTTAGACGGTCTGATTCGCAGCGGAAATCGATCGTCGCCTTGACCTCTGGTGCCTTCCAGTTTTCTGTGTTTGCGCTGCAGAACCGAATTAGACGCAAGTTCGTCAGAAGCGGCAGCACTCCGTAGATGCGTTCTATGTGCTGCCTGGCGTCCAGACGGTCTTGCTCGCTCGCGCCAGGCAATGTTGGAAACTTTGGTTCCAACGCCCATTTCTGTGCCTCGACGAGACGCTCTTGCGGAGTCAGCTCATTTACATCGCCTTGACTTAGGTCAATGCAATGTTCTGGCAATCGCAAAGGAAGAAAGATGGCAAACCAATGCTCTGGCAAACCACTCGGCAACTGTTTGAATTGCGCCTCAACAAGTAGTTTGAGGTTCTTGATATCGTGCTCTTCGACCCTTTCCCAATGTTTGTAGCGCTGATCAAACCAAGGATTGAGCAATCCATGCCGGCTGTACTTGGCAAGGTGACTTGACGCCGGAACTGGATTCTCCTCAAGCGGCGAACTCACGTAGAAGAGCGCCTCGCATAGGTGAAAGACGCTCTTAAGTCCAAGGCCAAATTTGCCAATCTTGTCTTCGTCAAGCCCTTTCGTACCAATACCAGCTTGATGGATCGCACACGCGTCACTTAGCGTGAATTTCGCATTATTTACCAATAGCCGCTGCGAGCGGGCATACCAACGCGCGATAGCGAGCAGGTGGCGAGTGTCGCAACCACGCTGACGAGCCTCGGCGACGAGTGTCGACGCCTTGGCCAAGCCGATTCCTAAATCGACCAACAATCCAACCACCTCCCCCTCCCCCACATGCCGCCGAGTGTCAGCGGTGGGCCGAGTGTCGGCCACAGACTGGGTGCCAGCCGCCGCGTGAGTGTCACGCGGTGCGGAGGCGGTGGAGTTTGGCTGTATGTCTTTTCCATTCTTTAGGGCGGCAGAAACTTCCGGCCTAGGGGCGGCAGAAACTTCCGGCCTAGGGGCGGCAGAAACTTCCGGCCACTTCCGGCCACTTCCGAAGCGGAAGAGCGGCGAGCAGAGAGAGGCGAGAGGCTAGAGAGATCCGTGTCCGTGTCGAGGGCAGCGGAGGGAGACGATCCCGCTCGGCAAGCGGGACGTACTTCCGGAGACAATCCCACTCGGCAAGTGGGACGTACTAGGGCGCGGATGCGGGCGACGTCAATGATGAATACATTCCACTCGCGACGCCCCAAACGCTGGGATCGGAAATCCGTGGCAATCACGCCAATCTGCTCGGCCCAGGCCCGCCAGGTGCGTATCGATCGGTCGCTGACGGTCGAGCGGCGGTCAATGCGGGCAGCCAAGGCAATGACCTGAGCCCGCACCCGCACCAGGCCATCCCGCTCGGTAAGATCGTTGCCCAGCAGAATCAGCCGCTCGAGCAGCTCGACCACTTTGTCGGTCCGCACGGGGGTGAGTTCGGTTTCAGCGTGGCGCAAAAGATTGACTTGAGCCAACAATTCGCCCTTGGCAGCGTCAAAGGGCAGCACGTATTGGTTGTGGTTGCGCGTCATGCGTCGAATAACTCCTGCTGCAGGTTGGGGCGGGCGGTGAAACGGTCGACCATCTCGTCGATGCGTCGCTCGAGATGTTTGGCATTGGCGACCAACAGTTGCCGCTGGTCTTGGCGGCAGTCCGGACCGGCACGAAAAAAGGCCTTCTGGGCCGAACGTAGCTGCTGCACCTGGAGCACGAAATACACCAGCCGGCAGCGCTCGCATTCAAAATTGGGCTCGGCCGACGATCCGCCACAGCAGCAGCCGCCGACAACCGAAACGTCCGTGGGTCTGCTCATGGCTCCACCCCCAACTGGGCAGGCAATGGCAGCAGATGCTGGCGAGCGACGTCCAGAGCGCGGGATTTCGATCCGCGGCAAACAAATTTGCGCCCGTCGGGCAGCGTCACCGACCACGGGTCGATCGGTCGGGCTTTGGCCAGTGTGATCGATTGCGTGCCAATCGTGCAAATGATTTTCAGCGGCATGTCGGCCTCCCGCAGGTGATTGAGTGTGAGCGCCAGGAGTAGCGCCAGCAGTGCAAAAAATTCAAGCTATTGGCGTGTGTCCTTGCCTACCAATCGGTAGTAACACCCGCGAAATAACGCGCTCCAGTCGCCGCAAAATTGCAGCCCGACAGAACCCAAATCGGTCTCCCGGTGCGCGTACCGCGATCGCTGACCAAAGCGGTGCGTTTTCCGCCAATGGCCCAACGGTCGTCTGGGTTCCGCGCGAACAATAAAGCAGACGGCAGGAATCGAACCTGCGCAGGCCGCGCGAAAATCATCACGCGGCTGAGCTACCAACAGCCCAACGTCTGCAAATTCCAACTAACCAACGGGCGGCGGCTCTGGGAGTTCCATCCAGTGCGTGACGCATATCGGACTGACGTCGGCGTCGTATTCGTACCATTTGCCGTCATGCCAATAACCCAACCAAACCGGCTGCGTTGCGTCTGGGCTGTGTATTAGCACGATCTGATCGCCGGGCTGGTGTGTTTGCGCATTTTTCCATTTCATTTTTTGAGCTCCACAATTCAAACAAACCTGAAAACGTACAAAACGCATATCAAAACCAATGCAATCAGCACGATTCTCCGTCGTTTGTGCATGTCAGATCCATTTGTGGGAATTGCATCTGTGTCGGGTCGTAGCGAGGCGGGCAATCGCGGGTCTCTGCACCGCAATCGCTTCCCATGATCTCGCAGCCCGTCTGAATCAAATCGGTAAGCAGCCCGTTGACGGACACCTGCAGCCGCTCGGCCAGCCGGCAGACCCGCGCATGCGTCGTGCCATCCGTCCGCCAGGTAATGACCCGCAGATTCGCCTGCGGGCTGAGCCGTGGTCGGTAGCCGCGTCGCGTGCGTTTCGGCTGTGTTCTGGCTTGCTGGGCTTTCGATGACATGGCATTCCATCCCGGTTTCTCGGACGTCTTCCAGCGTTAAACCGCAGTACCGGCAGACGCAATCGCCCGGCGTGCGGCAGTCCATTACGTGCATGCGTCGGTCGTCTCCTGGAACGATTGGGGGAGCATCTGGGCCCGCCGGCAATCGGCGGTGGACAGCATGCGGTGACGCAGCCGATTCAGTATCTGGGTGTGTAGCTGCGAAACGCGGGATTCGCACAATCCCAGCACTTGGCCGGTGCCGCGTTGGCCGAGGTGTTCCAGGTAGTAGCAGTACATCAACGTGCGGTCGCGGTCGCCCAGCCCGCGGAGCAGCTCGTTCACGGCGTCGATTTGATCGATGTAGGGTGTGGGCGGATCTTCGGCCAGCATTTCCGACCAGCAGCTGCTGCGGCCCGAGTGCGGGTGCTGCAACGGGGCGTCCAGGCTGCGGAATGCGATCGGCCGCACATGCCGGCTGCCGGTTGCGTGCTGCGTTTCATCCGGGTCCGGTTCGCGGCCCAGCTGCTGACGCAGGGCCTGGATCTGCTTGATCTGTTGGCGGTGCGATTTGGATAGCGGGTCACGATCGCGGAGCCCGTCCAGCATGGCCCCGACGACTCGGCGGAGTAGGTAGGTCCATGGATTGACGCCCACCTCGGGGTCGAATCGCGGGATGGCCTGCAGCAGAGCCAGCATGCCGTCGGAGACCAATTCATCGACGTCGACCACGCCGTGCATCCGCTCCGCTTGCCGATGCGCCGCCCGGCGTACAGCCGGCAGGTAGGCCGTAGCCAGCTGGTTGCGTAGTTCCAGCGATGGCTGGTCGATGTAGCGTTGCCAGAGTTCCGACAGCGGGTTGGCCGGCTCGCGATGGCGGCGGCTCTTGCTGCTGTTCTGACTGCGTTGTGCTGCGGCGATCATTGGATTGCTCACCCTCGAAAAAACGACGTCACGGCGGCCCCGACCAGGAAACACAAACCAGTGGCCCCTTCAAGAGAGGATGCCTGAAGTAGGCGTCCATCGCATCATAGGTAGTTACGTGCAATTCATTCGCGCCCGCATCGTCGGCATTCTGTACAAGCTCCTTAAGGATTGAATACGAATCCTTATAGCGATCTCGCAAGTTGGTACGCAGGTAACTAACGACCTCAACGCTGATTCCAGGCATGGTGAGTAATTCGATCTTCCTATGTGAAAACTATTGAACGAACATCAATTCGAGCGGCTACTTGGTACAAATCCGCTTTAGACAGTTAAGATTCTAGCCGACCCAGACTTCACAGTAGTCATGCCAGTTGTCACCATCGTAGGCTCGTTGGCTCTGGGGAATGCTTGGCGACGGGGTGCCGGCACCAAACCGGTCAGTCAGTTGCTCTTTCCAGCAACTGTAAATATCCCAGGACTCGCGAGCGACGCGGTCGAGTGGGCCAGCATCGAAATCGTAATTGCACGATTCGAGCCCTTCGGTGTGACGTAAACGATCAGCATCTCGAAGACTGGTGTGAGCCAATTGCATGAAATGGACCCTCGCGAAGGACTGGATGGTTGAACGGGCTAGACACGGCAAAAAAACTTTTGCTTACGAGACGAACAAAAGCAATGTGCGTGCCAATCCAAAAACCTATTCGAAACGCGGGGTTTTGTGCCATATACTCACAAAGTACCACAAAGCGCCTTGTGTAAGCAGAAACCAGTTTGTGCAGTCAGGGGAAATCTGCTCGTTTCGCTTAGGGCAGCTTTCGGCAGGTATCTCCGCAGGTCACCCAAAAGTTTGACGTGCTGATTTGTTTCCAAGTGGTTTTGGGAACGCGGATGCAACTAAAGGTTCACGGCTTGGTCTTTGCAGCGCCTCAAACCTTTTTCGTGGCTTCGTCTCGACGATCGACGGCGACTACGTGTAGTTCCACAGCCTTTGTAGTCGACAATCTAGACACGGAGGTAGGTTACCTCAAACGCCTTGCAGGAACGGTGCTTTTGGAGCCGGCTAGCGAGCGAAAAGGCGTCGTTGATGTCATAACGTTGAAAAACATCCAAGCCGCGGTCGAGCAGGATTTTCCATCCGGTATCGGTGACGATATGGCGTGCGTGAATTGCGTCTTCGAACTTCCATGAAAAAAGAATTCCGAATGGCAGGCAGTTCTTTTGAATCTGCTCAAAAAACTCCTTCTGCTTCTCAGGACTGAACTCTTCTTCCGAAGTAATCAGCTCGACCTCGACACGCTGGTCATCCGGCTTTCGTCGTGCAACCGTTTCCACGAACTCCATACAATTTCTTGCTTGGTGGAAAAGGCGAATGTACGGGTCCGTTAAGACAATCTTTGTAGCACCGGCGATGTACGGTCCGAACAACTCGTCAAAGTCAATGCCGCGTTGGTTTTCCTTGACGACAACATGCCCTTCCTGTGGCTCTACTTGAGCAGGTTTAGCATTTTCTCCTGCCGGTGACGCAGGGACAGGCAAAGGTACTTCCTGCTCATCTGCCGTACCCTCCTTGAAGTAAATATGTGGGTGCTGATCTTCTTCGAGTGTCGTGACAAGGATTTCATGGCCTTCTTTATCGCTATACGAGAAGCGGACGTCTGCATACGTTTGGTCAATTCTCATCAACTGATCCTTCACGCGTTTTCGACCCTCGATAGCGAACTTCAGGATCTCCTCCAGTTCCTCCCTCGTTGGGTCTTGATTGGGATAGATGATCTTCACAAGTCCGGAAAACGTCTTATGGATCGCATCGCGATCGCGCGTCGAAATCTGCTCAGAGAGGTCAAAATGTGTCTTATACAAATGCGAATAGTCGAAGTTGCGTTGCTGCTTCAGAATTTCGGCCAGGTAGTCTACGACGAAGCCAAAATCGGACGTGAACATGTCTCCGCGGATGATGTCAACTTCCCAGCCGGGAATAAAGAAATGTAGACGATCAAGAAACGCAGAGTCGTGATACTTTGCGGGTAGTTCCTCAAACAGATCGCTGTGCCGAAGCATGTGGGCAACGGTGTTTTGTGTATTGCCCACAAATGCCATCGACGCCTCCGCGCCTAGAGTCTCGATGCCGCGCGAAAACGATTTGTTCGCCATGTAGTTCTTCATGATGTCGACCAGGGCTTTGTCGACCCGCTTCGTCTTGCCTGCAAACTCGTCAAAGGCAACACAGTCCCAGTATCCAACGAGGCCGATTTTGCCCGTCGAGTTGTTCACGAAAAGCTTTGCAACTGTTACCTCACCTCCTGAGACCAGCATGCCGTGGGGTGAGAACTCGCTGTAGATGTGCGACTTGCCGGTTCCCTTGGGCCCCAACTCAATCAAGTTGTAGTTGCGTTCACAAAATGGAATTAGCCGGACAAGTTGCAGCAATTTGCTTCGCCGACCAAAGACTTCAGGGTTAAAACCAACGCTTTGGATCAGTGTGTCAATCCATTCATCCGTCGTGAATTGCTTACGTGCAGCGAGATAGCCGTCAAAGTCGAAATGCGACAATTGGATCGGCTTGAGAGACTCCAAGATCCACGGAACCGATTTTTCGTCTTCGTCGTGCTGGTAGTCCAAATCAGCGATGCACCAGACGCCTCCCGTGAGCAGCTTCTGGTGCTTCTTGACCGTACTCGCGGGGACGGCAACTTTATTGATGCCGAGATTGGAGAACGTTGCCTGATAAATGTCTTCCTTGTCATTCAGATCCACACTGATGCGGTCTATGACCTTTCGTAAGTGTTTCTCACGAATATTCGACCGCACCAAACCAGCTTCGCTGCGTTGCACGTAGTGCTTCGCTAGGATCTCTTTAACCGTCTCGATTCCGGTTTGGATCGAGTCCTCATCCGCGGTCGCGCAATACTGCCCAAGTAAGTACTCCAGTACGTAGGACGGGACGATTGCATTTCCCTTAACTGCCTTGACCAGATCCTTGCGAACGACCAGGCCCGAAAAGATCTCGGTGATTTTCTTGTCCAACGGCTTCATTTTGGATTTGCGATTTTGGATTTTGGATTGTTTGACCGAATGGTCTTTTGGGAAGTGACAACCATCGCCGTTATTTCGTCAAATTCTCGTAGTAAATCCGACAGGCGTTCCGTCGGCATCAATCCTGACTCACCAATAAGCTCTAGCCAATACCCGGATTCGTCTGCCTCTTCCTCAACGATTCGGAGCTTGTTCAGCATGTCAGCGGGTGATTTAGCTCGACAGACTGCACGATAATTGGCACCCACGCTGGTTGCTGATCGCAGAAGCTGCTTACCAAGGACTTCGGCCGTCACTGAGCGCTTCCGCTCTGCAGTGGACGCTTGTTCTAACATTGTCTCGATCATTCGAATGGTACGCAACGCAACCGTTTGGGTTCGCTTCTTAAATTCAAGCTCATCCATGTAAACCGCCCTGAATCGAAAATCCAAAATCCCCAATCCAAAATCGCTAATCAAAATCACTGGTGAATGACCGCCGGAGCGTGAACTGTGCTGACTTGTATTCTTTGAAATGACTGGTTCCGGCAACAAGTTCTTCGAGTCTCAGCGTGACCGGCTGTTGATTGTAGTTGTCTGCTTCTTTCGAGAGCACAAGGCGAACCTTCAGCTCGCGTTCCCGCGCATTCTCGCTGGTCAGGTCAAATACCAGCTCGTGGCTATCGGAAATCAGCTCTCCGTCGCCCGCGTAGATGCCAACTCGCAGCGTTCTGGCTTGTACTTTCTCCGTAACGGGTTCGGATTGATAGAAAGCAACCGAAAGCTGGCCGGTGGAAATGACGCTAGTCGTAGTGGGCATAATGTCAACGTTGACTGCACTCACGTCCGTTTCGCGACGCTTCTTAACCTGCACCACCGGGACCAAGATCTCTTGCAGCGTACTGCCGCCGTGCAGGAATCGGGTACCACTGCCACTCTTGCGGAACCGATTGATTGATTTGGGAATTGCGACCTGAAAATCTCCGTCGAGCCCAAGATCCTCGGCGGAGTAGAGCAGTGCAGCACCCTCTATACTCAAATTGCGACCAATCACGAATCGACGATCTGTGCCTGATATATCTCCTTTGACCTCGGCCTGGCTGAAATCGCTTTCGGTGACTTCGTCCTGGTACAGGAAGCCATGATCAGCGGTGACAACTACATTGGTCGCGTTCGCGCTCGTCAGCTTTTTGACCAACCGTAAGATGTCATCCATTGCCTCTTCGGCTGCGCGGAACGCTTGACGCTCGGTATCACGAGTATGGCCTGTTTTGTCGATGCGGTTATGGTAGATGTAAATGACATCGTGATCGCGGACTAGCGCCCGCACATCTTCCTTGTTCTTCGCCAGTATTTCATCCGCCTGGACCGCTAGAGCACCGCCCTTGATTGCTGACTTGAGAATCCTATCCCTGCCCGCTGTTCCCGAGGCAGAGACGCCGTCACAAGTTACGGTCATTCCTTTGTCGTCGTTGATGCTCAGCTTCTTATGAGGCAGCAAAGATGCCATTCCCAGTTGGGTATAGCTTGGCAAACTCGTGATCATGGCATCGAGGTTTGCATCAAACTTGTCCTCGCTGCGAATTCGACGTGACAGTTCCTCGCCGATTTCATATCGCATTGCGTCCGAGATGATGACGAACAACTTGTTATTCTTGTCGAGAACGCGCCCGATGTAGCGATCGAAGAATCCTGCCTGAGGCACACTGCCGGCGATCTTCCATTTATCCATCTTGTCGACGAATTCTTGCCAACGATCTCCCAACGGCATCAGGAACGAATTGGTGTATCGCCCGCAAATTGTCTCTGTCAGCTTGTGGAAGAACGTCGCATTACCAGCTCGTTCACTGTGGTAAACGAACTTGCGATAAATCTGATCCACTCGGAAAAGCGTCTCCCTATAAACCTCGATACCTCGGCTCAGTGAATCAAACTGAAGCGTCAACGTATCCAGCAAGCCCGAAAGAGCGGCCGCGTGCTCAACGGCTTCGTATAGGTGACTGAACTCGCGATACCAATGACCACGACGACGTAGGCGAATTACTTGCGTAACCTCACCTGAGGTCATCGTTTTGTTCAGTACTGCGCTCGCCAACTCGCTGAGTACCTTCAGGTCGACCAAGCGGAAGTAGTCCACTTCAGCCAGCTGCTTTAGCGGGCGTCGCTCCAGGTCAGACTGAATGGAGAGGATTTCGGCGCATTGGTTGGAAAGTGACTCGAAAGCCTGCTCATGCGTACGCGAATCCTTCCAGCGTTTCAGAAAAACCAACGCTTCGCTTCCCATTTTGGATTTTGGATTTTGGATTTTCGATTCTTCGTCTCGAACCTCCATCGCATAGCAAGACCGAAACAGTTCGATCGCGAAGTCTTTGACGGAAGGCCTAGAGGAGTCGTATCCATAAACTCGCTGCACGCTCTCCCAAAGAAAATCCTCAAGCCCGCACTTCCGGATCAGGCGAAATTTTGGATGTGGGATTTTGGATTTCGGATCGCTCGAATCTTCCAATCGAAAATCGTCAATTGAAAATCCAAAATCCTCAGCCGCTTCTGCCAAAAGGTTTTCCAGCACGCTATCAAGACGCATGTCGGCATCCGCGCAGATTGCCAGCATCTTGAGGAGGATCTGTGATGGCGTATCGACCTTAGTGACACTGGCCCGCAACCGATCGCGGCGGCGGGCAAGACCGAAGAAATGTTCGTGCTTAGCGACAATCGGCTTGAACTCGTAAGGCAGTTCTAGCTCGGTTAGCCATAGCGAGGCTTTGTCCGTGCGGAAATCTGTGTGAGCAAGCTGGACGTCGAGCAGCCAGTTGTCCTTGTCCGCGGGCTGGGGCCCCTGATGAAACACAAGAAACTTCTGACTGGGTTCCTCGCGAAGCATGCGATACTTCAGACCGAACTGATTGTTATTGACTTCAACCTTCTCGACACCGTCTAGCTCAACCGTCTCGAAGTCTTTGCGCAGAGAATTGTCATCGTCGTACCAAAAGACGATGCGATGTTTGCCGAATAGCTTTGTTAGAGCTTGGGAGATTCGCTGTGACATGAGGTAGTATCTCCGCTCAACTTCCAAAAGGCAGCAGAGCGATCAAAGGTTAATTCCCGGCTCCAGATCGCTAAACTCAGAAGCCATCACCGGCTGAATCAGAGCGAAAGCCAATGCCGCGAAGGCGTTCTTGAAATCCGGTCTCACTCCACTGCTCACGGAACTGTTTGGAATATTGTCGCGGAAGTCTTGATGCGGTGGTACCCAAGCGATTTAGAACTTCCTCGAGAGATATTCCTTGCTCCTGGCGATGCAAATTCCCCAGTACACGATAAACGATGCGATCCGCCGAGGAGATTAGAAAGTTGTCGCTGGAAGAGAATAGGAAGGCGAGCGACTCCGCTTCGCCATCATCGATAACACCGAGGTAGTCCGCATCAAAGCGATTCCGAAAGGTATCGATGTCTGCCTCAGAAACTGCAAAGGTATGGATCTGTCCCGCACGTATTGCTGGCGTCAAATCGATCAACACTCCGTTTGCATCGTCAAATCGGACCTCACGATTCGCAACGATCTCCGAAAGGTACACGTCACACCGCCTGACGATTTCCTCCCAGCGGCCCATTTCGTGCAATTGAATGACGACGCAGGCATCAAGAATCAATAACTTCAACCTCGACACCGTCGCTCTCCTGCCAAAACTCCTCTTCGCGCTCTTCCAGGATCTTCATTGCTTGGCGACGTGTGATTCCAAGGTACTCTGCAAACTTGCCGGTTCCCATCAACCCCTTACCCATCGCTTCAAACGCAAGAGCTTCAAATCTAAACGGGCGTTTTGGCGGAGGAGTGTTCTTACGCTGCTCCCAGAAGTGCGTTCTTCCCTGAATACGCTCCAAAACTTGATCCGCCGCTTCAGGACTGATGATCCCATCTTCTTTGCAGCGGAATACTATCGCGGGAACAGAAACCGCGAACTGCCGTGCGATGTCAAAAAGGTCATCAAAGTCCAAAGTCTTCTTGTCACGTTGCTGGCGAGCTATCGCAGCCTGTAACGCTTCTCCGGGCATCAGCAGGTGACCTGCAAAGCAATCCGCTAATTGCTCCTCTCTACGTGTCGAAGTTGTTGCATTGGCCGACGAAGGATCGCGGAAGATTTTCCATGTGAGCAGATGGAAAAGCTCGTGGGCCAAATCAAAATTGCGGCGCCAGCTGACATTCTTTCCATTAAGCAAGATGGCTGCACCAAACCTGTTGGACAGAGTACAAGCGGCCGTGCCTGAAGGCTCAAAGTCAAGGAAAAAGACCTTAACTCCGATTACGTCCTCCAAGACTCGTAAGAGGACTCGTCCGGGCCGCTCACCGAGTGCATAGCGGTTCCTAAAGCTATGAGCCAAACTTTCTGCTTTGCGAAGCGAAAAGGACTTCGCATCGCCCGTAGCGAACTCGAGCTGCGCTGGCTCGGGGTTGCCACACATTTGCTCAAGGCGATGGAATTGTTCAGCCAATTGAATTAACTGAACTTGGATTTGTTCTGGAGATGTGTCGGTTGGTCGCTCTCGCCACAAAACAACTTCAGCGTCTGGTTCACCAGGCTGGTGAAAGAAGTCCGTGCTGCGATGAAGGGCTTCAGCCAATTGGACCATTTGCAAAGCAGATGGACTTCGGGTGTCACTTTCAAACTCAGAGATCGATGAGATCCCAATTTCAGTTGCCTCATGCAGCTGTCGTTGCGTGAGCCCTGCTGCCTCACGTGCCCACTTCAGCCGGCTACCCAGGCTCATAAGTCACCTCTTTTTTGCCAGTATTTCTGCCATCCAGAATACTAGACTCAATCATCGGCACAGGCAATCGCAGAACTTCTGGATCCCAGAACTTTTCGAGCCTTTTTTTGCAGAACCTGCCGACGGATTTTCGCGGCCAAAAGCGTTTCAGGGTCCACTAGAAGATCTTTGCGCCACGAAATCCAAAATCCAAAATCGCCAATCCAAAATCGGGTCAGGACAGTCCGGGCACGTTCTTCAACGCTTTGCCAAAGAGGGGGTAGTTGTGTTTGACGCCGTCGTCGAGATCGATTTCGCGGCGTTTCTGGGCGAGGGGGAAGAGGGTATCGGTTTCGTAGTCTTCCAGTTCTTTGAGCTGCTTCTTCAGCGTGGCGACTTCCTTGAGAGCTTTGGTCTTGTCGGACTGGCTGGCCGATCCGCTGTCGGCGACGGCTTGCAGGTGGTCGCGGCGGTGGGCCAGCTTGTCGCGGAAGTCCCGGAGGTACTGTAGGACCGTGCTGACCGTATCTGGGCGGTAGCGGTGCATGTAAATGAGCGCGTTGAAGGTGCCTTTAGGGCTGCTGAAGAGCCAGTAGATGGGCCGCTTTTTGTAGAGCTTGATGTGGTGGTTGTAGAACTCCTTGAGGAAGTAGTCGCGGATGGTCTTCCGCATTTTGCCAGTCAGGTTGTCGGGATAGAGGGCGTTTTCCAGAAACGTGAGATTCTCTTCGTAGTGCTCGGTGCCGAAGGTGATTTTGAGAAACTCTTTGAAGCGTTCGCTGATATCGTCGGTGAACCAGTCGCCATCGAGCAGCGGGATGACGTTGTCATCGTCAGGGGGAAATGATGGCCGATAATCTTCCTCCTCTCGCTGCTCGCCGCTCGCCACTCGCTTCTCGTTTACGATGCGGTAGTAGTCTTCCACGGAATCCCCTTGGTTCGCCAGAATGAGCCCCGGGGCATCCAAGGAAAAGCGACCCAACATGCAGCCCACCGCGTAGCTGATGAACTCGCGCATCGTGTCCGCAAGAAGAAGGGACTCAAGTTCAGACTCGCTCTTGTCTTCGTCGTAACGGAAGAACGGATTTACGTTGAGCGTCACATTCTCCAACGGGACAGCGGAATCAAGTTCCGCCTCAAGGTGGCAACATTTGATGAGCGTCCCATTCACGTTTTCCTCTAAAGATCGTAGTTGTTCCGTAGTAGAGTGCCACTTCCCGCGAATTGACTCGTAGCATTGTGCCAAAGTCGCGTCTGAACTGGATGAATTGAGCAACTCGAACCTTTGAAAGTCCCATGCCGTCTCAGTTGAGTTCCAGTCTTGGCGTGATAGCGCGATGGCAGTTTCAGTGTAGGCCGCGAGTTCAGTTGTGATTGGAAGCGGCATTTTGGCCATCACGCCAACCTCAAAATTCAAGGTCGGCGATAAAAAGCCGAGGCACAATCTCGCAACTTTACTGTTTGCGAATGCGAGAGTGTCCAAAAGATGATTGTCCGCAAAAAAGCAAGGTCCAGCATCTCCGGGAATAATGCCGTCATCTATAACTCGAAAACTACATTTTCCGGAAGTGACCTTCGGCCAAGTCATTGCCTTCTTAAAATAGAGGTGCTCACTCGGAATTATTGCTTTGCCTGTTGCCTTAATCTCTGCGCCGTCGTTTCCCCAATTCACTACCTCTTCGAGGTTCCCGAACCACTTCCTGAAACTTCCACCAGAGTTGAATGGATACCATTTGCACCCCGAATTCTTCGCACTTTCCTTCGTGTGATTGAACCCAATTTTTTTAAATTCAACTTCGTGCCAATGCTTGACAAAACGGCCTGAGTCGCCTGTTTGAAGCCCGCGTCTAGTATCGCCGTAATCTGAAAAACTCTTTGTGCTGCGAAAGAGTTCTCGTAAGTCGTTACTAACCCAATACGCGATCGGAGTTCCCGGCAACTCCAAGAAGTCACCTTGGTTCGCTACAAATCGTCCATATTCTTCATCGAGAAAATGTTGACGAATCTTTTCGACTGTCCGAACTTGCACATGCTCTTCAAACAATCGGCGATACACTCCATAGCAGTTTTGATTTGGCTTCTCATTTTCGATAGTGAATGCAACCGTGCCGAAATCCGATCCAAAGATGCCGCGTCCTAGATGCAACATGTTCAGAATTCGTTGTTCAGCGACCAATCGCGTGCGAAACTCAGTGAATGAGCTAATCGAAAGCCAAGACGGGAGATTTATCATTCCCCAGAATCCGCCACCAAGGCTTAGGTGAGTTGCAGCATCCATGAAACATGTCATCAGATCACTTCGAGCATGCTCATAATGCGCTCGCAGAAACTTCCTCAACGTCCCGTTCATTCCCTTGGAACCCATATACGGAGGGTTTGCGACGACGACGTGATACTTGGGACTCAGATAATCGGCTTGCCGCAGGGCTGTGAGTACTTTCTGACCAAGATGCTCTTGAAAGAGCGTCTTGGAGTGGCGAGCGGCGAGCGGCGAGCGGCTAGAGAAATGCTCGTTTAGAGCGGTGATCTGCTCAGAAGATTGCTTGGGACGTATCAGAGATCCGAAGTTGACCGCCTCTTTGAAGGCAAGGAGATCATGACGAAAACTCGTCTCATCCCAAGCTCCGTCGCTGAGTTCCGCTGTTACTTCGTCTAACTGATTAGCCTCAAAGTCAATATTCTCCAGCACGCAAATGTTGGGTTCCACAACTTTGCCGCCGGTCAGGAAGCGACGGTACTTTCCCCGAGCCTTCATGGTGAGCGCAAACGCGGCCAACGCTCCGGCTCGCTGGTCGATCTCGATTCCGTAAAGATTGTGGGTCAGGATCAGTCGCGGGATGTCCGTTGCCTGATAGCCTTGCTCTTCGTAAATCGCGTACAGCAGATCAAACGCATACGTCAGCATGTGACCGCTGCCGCAGGCCGGATCGCAGATTTTGATCTCTTCGGGGCTGCTGATTCGCAGGAAGTCTTCGGATTTTGGATTTGCGATTTTGGATTTTGGATTGTCGGTTTCGGGCTCTTCCGGCTTGATGTAGTAGTCCATCTTTTCGATCAGCCGCGAGTCGGGATGGTTCAGCATCCATAACCGGCCCAGCGAGTTTTCGACGAGGTAACGTACGATCCAGTGCGGCGTGAACAGCTGCGTGGCTGCCGGGATGTTCTCGGGCGTGATCTTCTTGCCCTTTTTCAACGCCGCAAAGACATCGTCTTTCTTGTCCGCAATGTAGAACTGGTACAGCCAACCGATCACCTCCACCGATTCCTCGGTATGCTCCGGCGAACAATTAATCGGCAGTAAAGCTTCGCGGGTGTAGGCCAGAATCGAATTGCCTGAAAGCAGATCGTCCGGCAGAAGCAACTCTGTGAAGTCCGCAATCTTCTCGAACATGAACGGCATCAAGCCGTGGTAGTAATTGCACACCGCCACTAGCAGCAACCGGTATGCTTCACCCTGCGGATCTTCGCTCGGATCTGTCTCATCGAGAAGCCGCAATACCTTCTCACGCGTCGTCATAGGAACCAGCTCATCATCCACGTGCCCCATCTTGGCTTCCGCCAAAATCTCCGGCTGGAACTGGCCTTCCGCAGGCGAGACGATGCCAATCTTGGTATAGCGATTGATATCCATGTAACGCAAAGCACAGAAGCGGTTGAACCACGTGTACGCCACCATCTCGACGGTCCGCTCACGCCCTAGCTCTTTGATCTTCACCTCCAGATCCGCCACCGCCTTTGGATTTTCCCGGCGCGCCAGGCTCCCGTCAGCCAGCACTGACTTCATGCGGGTACCGACTTGTTCAATCAGCGACTTGCGAGCGTACGAAGCGAATTTACGAAGCTTTGAAGTATCCATGGGCGGATTGTGGATTTTCGATTGGGGATTTTGGATTACGGATTGGAAACATGGCGCTGGGGGCTAGAAGGTGTTTGGCAGATACCCCCTAATCGGCTATCGAAAACCGCCAATGAACAGTCGCCTTGTCCGAGATGCGAACAGAGTAAATCCTCTAAATCCTCTGCTCCAACGCATCCATGGGCGAGCCGGCCAGGGCAAATTGTCCGACAGCGGAACAGAGAGCATTGCAGTAGAACTCGGGAGCGAGATTCGCCGGTCAAATCCACTGCTGTCCGAGAGCGAAACAGAGAAAATGCTTAAAAACGTTGGTTTTTTTGTGGCCTCGAAGGGCCTCCGGCTCCCCGTTTGTCCGAGATGCGAACAGAGACGGAAACGATAAAGAGAGAACGCTAAGCAGTTCACTGCACTTCCTCCGGGGGGCCTGGGAAGTATCGAGTCCATCGATTGTCGCCGCGTGCGTGGGCGCGACCTTCTCCTTCGAGGTCCTTTATGAGCCGGCGGACCGTTTTCTGTTCCTCATTGGGCAGCAAGTCGCACAATTCGGTCATGTGCATGCCGTCGATGCGGAACTTTTGCAACTCTCGTTCGAGGCACTCTTTCTTGACCTCGCGCTCCCGCATTTTCTCGTAGACATGAACTCGATCGAGAAACTCGTAATAGCGGCGAGGAAGAATGTGTCGCCCGCTCGAAACTCTTTCGATCAGCCCCAGATCGCGAAGCCTTCCCAAAGACTCTTCGGAGCAGCCGTGAAATTCGCGCTCGCGACTGAAGGCTTCCAAGGCGAGCCATTGTTCGGTCGAAAGGGATTCGAGGTCTGCCGGCTCGCATTGGAGGATGAATCGGACGAAAGCCCGATTCAGTACTTGCCCGGCCAAGACGACGCTGACAGTGTAATCGTCGGATCGTGAATAGTCGGGCGTTCGCTTGCTGTCGCGAATGGCCAGTTGGTACATCAAGTCGACGCCTTGCCCCGCTCGCTCGACCAAACCACACTTGGCGAACACTTCAGCAATGCGCCGGTTCCTGGGCGATTGGCGAACGAGGATATTTTCGGGGTTAATTTCGGGTGCGAATCCACCGGGACTATCGATCTCGAGTCGTTCTGGGAACTGGCGAATGAAGACGTTGCTGCCTAACTGGTAACTGCGATGACTGACGGCATTGAGGATGGCTTCGCGGACCGCACGTTCCTGAAATGTGCGCACCTCCAAAACAAAAGGACCGTCTTCGTAGTGTTGCTTGTCGTTTCGAAGGTTGATCAGCTCCCACAGGCGATCGTAGTACAAGAAAAAGCCTTCGCAGAACTCTTCTCGCTGCTGAGCGGGGCCAGCGGCATTGCTGGAGCGATACTCAAAGACGATTTCGGCTTGGGCACGGTATTTCCGCACTGCCTGACGGGTACCGAACAGGATTAGCGCCGCGTACGTAAGCCCATCGTCGCTGGCAACTTCGATGTCCCTCAGCAATTGCTCCAGACTGAGAGTATCGATAGCGCTGTTGTTACCTTTCTTCTTCCAGCGAGTGCGAAAATCTTCGATAGCTTCGGTAGATAGATCCGCCAACGTCAGACCGAAGCAGATGTCGGCTGAGAAATCGTGACCTGCTTCGGCGTAAATCTCGCGTAATCGTTCGCCGGACATCCCCACAAGGCTCTCGTCTTGCCGAACCAAGTACTTGCCGCGAAATTGAATAGGAATCCCGTCTGGCCTGCTGGGGACGTGGAATACGAGCACGCGACCACCCGGATGTTGCACAATGTCGAACGTTATGCCCAAGTGCAGGCGTTGGTTGAGTTGGCTGCGAGTTTCTTCGGGTTGGGGAAAGGCTTGCGAGCCAACAACGCTTCGGGGCCGCTTATCGGTTACGCCAAAGATGATCTTTCCACCACCTTCGTTTGCCAATGCAACGCAATATTCGGTCAACTCGTCCAATCCGAAGCGAGTCCGCGAGGATTTAAACTCGAGGTTTTCTCCTTCGGCGTCGGTTATCCAATCGTCGATTGTCGCTATGTCAGTCATGAAACTTGATTTACCGCTCCTAACTAACCCAATCGGAAATCGAAAATCATCAATCCAGAATCTCTACAGTTGAATTCTCTTTCCTTCTCTCACGGCTAAGAGCATTGCCACTCGGAGCGAATCCAAGTAACGCTCCACGTCTTCGTTTGTCTGCAACCACGGCTTGTCAAACGAGACATCGAGGTGACTCATGCCGATGAATTCAATCCATTTTGGATTTTCGATTTTGGATTGCGGATTGACAGGATTGACCGCCCCCTCGCTGTCGCTCGACTTTTCCTGAGGGAGAGTGACTGGCGTGGTCCACCGGGTAACTTTTTGAAGAATGCCGGTGTAACCGTTCGTTTCGAACCTTGTGGCTGCTTCCCTAACAACGGCGATGATCGGCTGATTTCGAATTTGGGCGACCGTCTCGTCGACAACCGAGTCAATTTCCTTTCGCTGTTCATCACTCAGGGTCTCGTAACCGGGAATCGCCTTGAGCTTCTCCACTCGAGACTTAATCGCTTGCTCCGCTGACTTCCGGGCATCGTCGGCCATGGTCTCCAGACGCTGGCGCAGCGAATCCGTCAATTCTTTGACCCGTTTCATGCCGCCCGCGGCAAAGCACCGCCCATCGGCAAGAGCCGTTTCCAACTGATCGGCCTCGTCGCCTTCGAGGTAAGCAAAGTTAGTCCGATTTCGATCCAGGAACTGTTTGGCGTCCGTGTAGAGCTGGGCACCACTTCCCGTCATGAAGCGACGGACCGGGTCGAGTGTATCCTCTTTCAGATCGAGTAACTCTTCGGATTCGGATCCAAACTCGGTCAAGAAGTGCTTGTAAGACTTCTTGGCCAGCTTCGCCATGCGGTCCGCCGGATGCTCCAGGGCGGCGAGAAACGGAAACTCTGACT
>JANSWS010000504.1 GCA_024743355.1 bacterium | reverse complement strand
AGCCTGGGCCTCCGGTTTCAGGGTGGATGTCCCAAGAGACCGAAATTCTGACGAATATCTCTACGGGCATTTTGAATTCGGTCCCGTAGCGAAACTCGTGGAGAGTTTCGGCGCCAGCAACAAAGCCCAGGGTCGCGCAGCGCACCCTGGGTATGCGGCCCGTAAGTGGCTTCGAACCCCAACGGGGTTCCACATGCCCTGCTTCCTAAGCCGCACTGTCCGCGGTAACGCATTTCCTGTCGTCGCTTCGCGACTTTTGCGGTGTTTGTTGGGGCGGATTCCTTGGACTAAAGTCCAAGGCTAATTCCTGTCGTGCGTTCCGCACCGGGGGAAGATGCTAGCGGCTAGAAGCTAGAAGCTAGAAGCTAGAAAAGCAGGGGATCAGGTGTTGGGCTTCGGGCCTACCCCAACGGGGTTGAACATCAAAGCCCAGGGTAAGTCACGGCGGCTTGCCGCCGGAACGCCACCCTGGGAAATCGAGGTGATCCCAATCGGCAACCCCAACGGGGTTGAACAAGATGTTACCAGGCACGCTTAGGCATGAAATGCCGACAAAGAAGAGATGCGAGCGGCGAGATGCGAGCGGCGAGCAAAACCGGAAGTAATCCGGACCTCAGTCGATAAATATGAAGCGCGGATTCTATATCCCGCCGGCCCTCCGGGCCTTTCATTCTGCGCTGGAATGCACCGGGGTTTTTTTGTAGCCCCGGCATTTGCGTTGCCAGCCTTTCAGGCTTGAAAACGGCGAGAAAAACCGGGGGAAAGAAGGATGTGCAACCCCGTTGGGGTAAAAGCCTCAAGCCTGATGATCCGGCTCGTGCGCTAGCGCACGACGGCTGAAGAGGCTAGGCTTGTCATTGGGGCTCGCAGGGCTCAGATAGACACACTCGCTCGCGCGTCGTGCTTGTATTGTCGCTCAAATCTGGCCGCTTTTGTTTCGCCGGGCGTCTCGCGCCGCACCGGTGACATTAAACGATCCAAGATGCCCTTTCCCGGCTTTTCTAGCTACTAGCCGCTAGCGACTTCTTTAGTAGGCTCGCGAACCAGCGCAGCGCCGTTCCGGCCGTCGTGAACTCATTCTACTCTGAATGCCCGCACAACTCGGATCCGCAAGCTGCGAGGCCTGAGACTTGAGACTTGAGGGTTACCGCTTACGACAAGGTAGAGCATTTTCCTGTCGTCGCTTCGCGACTTTTGCGGTGTTTGTTGGGACGGATTCCTTGGACTAAAGTCCAAGGCTATTTCCTGTCGTGCGTTCCGCACTGGGGGAAGATGCTAGAAGCTAGAAGCAAGTCTAAAGTCCAAAGTCTGATTTTGGCTTCATGTCCGAAACTCTACACGAGTTTCGCTACAGGATTGCTCTCCCGGCTTTTCTAGCAACTAGCCACTAGCCGCTAGCCACTTCTTCTCTCACGCGTCTGAAGTGTCGTCGGTTGCAGGACGTGATGGGGCTGCGTTGGCTGAAGCAGCGGAAGATAGATCGTCTTCGTACGCAGAAGTGTAACCGTAACGGTAATTGCCGTAGCCGTAACGATAACCGTAGCCGGAGCGGTAGTTGCTACCGTACTTGTAGGCGTAGCGGTAATCGTTGTAGTCGTAGTTGTAGCCGTAACCAGCCTCCGAGGAGACGCCGTTGACAACCACACCAAAGCACTTGGCACCGACACCGTCCAAAATGCCAATGGCTCGCATGGCGAGTGGCTGGACGTTGCGGCGAAGTCGCATGGTAAGCACCACACCGTCGACGATACCGGCGACAGCTCCGGGATCACTGACCGCCAGCAATGGCGGTGTGTCGATGATGATGATGTCGAACTTGTCCTTGAGGACATCGATCAAATCGGAGAAACGCTGACTGCTGAGCAATTCCGCAGGGTTGCTGGGACGCTTACCGCCGGGCATGACGAATAGATTGGTGACGGGACCTTCGTGAATGGCGTCCTCAATCTCAGCCTTGCCGGCAATTACGGCGGCCATGCCGGTTTCGCCATCGATGCCGAAGATCTTGGCAATTCGCGGACGACGGAAGTCGGCGTCGATCAACAACACGCGACGACCGGATTGGGCCATGGACACGGCGAGGTTGGAAGACAGGGTAGACTTGCCGTCGCCGGGTACGGGACTGGTGACTTGCAGCACCTTCAAATTCTGACCGGTCTGGCTGAAGTACAGGCCGGTTCGCACCGATCGGTAGGCTTCGCTGACCCGACCCTTGCTGTGGTGAATGGAGGTTACCGAGGCATCGACGTTCTGTGCGGTCTTCTTGACCTTGGAAATATCCATGACGGGGATGTGTCCCAACACGGGCACGCCCAAATCGTTAGCGATCTCTTCCGGATTGCGGTAGCTGCGATCGGCCAGATCCATCAGTACGGCCAAACCGGACAGGAGCACGAAACCCACTGCGGCTCCACCGAGCAGATAGAGCGGCAACTTGGGACCGTAGAAGCTGCCAACTGAGGGCAGGTTCAATTCCTTCAGGATCCGCTGGCCGGCTTGGGGAGCCAGTTCAATTTCATTGAGCTTCTCGGTGTAAGCTTGCAGCAATTCCTTGATGGTCTCAATCTCGCTGGTCATCAGCCGCTGGTTGCCCAGTACCAATTGCAATTCATTCGACTTGGCCTGGCTGTCATCGGCCAGTTTCTGCAGCTCGCCGGCTTGGATGCTGAGCGAGGCGTATTCTTCCTCCAGTGACTTCAGCCGCGTATCCAGCTTTTCTTGAATGTTCTTAATTCCGCCCTGAGCCTCGATGGACTCCATGGCCATGCGTTCCTGTTCCTTGGCCACGCGGCGCTCGCTCTCGCGGAGGCGGTTGATCTGTTCCTGCATGGCCTTGATGCGGCCGCGAATGACGGCCACCGAGGGGTGTCCCGGTCCGACGGTATCCAACAGTTCTTTCTCGCGAACTTGCAGAGGAAAGAGTTCCTGACGTTCCAGCTCGGAGGCTAGGGTGTCAATCCGCAACTCAAAGTCTAACCCGTCCGGCATCCCCTTGCCTGCCAAACTGCTCTGAACTTGAGACAAGGCGGCAGGACTATATTCGGTTAGGAGCATGACCAGAATCGATTCGGGGTCGCGGCCGGCTTCCATGGCTTGCTTCACGTGCTGCAGGGTACCTGCGATCTTTTGGCGACGGACTTGAATCGTTGATAATTCCGCACTGAGAGTGCGGTAGTTTTCGGCGTAGGGATCGGTGGCTCCATCCATGGTCCAAATGACCTCGTTGTGCTCCTTTTGGAACTGCAGGGCCTGCTGGTTGAGCTTGCGGTATTCGTCTTGCAGCTTGGTCTGGGCGGTGGTGATCAGTTCGTAGATCTCGTTACCAATGGTGCGATATTCTTCGGAGAGATAATCGCTGTAGCCATCCACGATCGAATTGACGACTAAAGCCGCCAAATCGGCGTCCTCGCTGATGTAGCTGATCAGAATCAGGGTGGTGTTATCGTCCTTGTCAGCCGGTTCTATTACCAGATCATCGGTGCCCATAAGTTCGGCCACGATGTCATCGGCGGTGTATTCGGCAAAGTAGGGCTGTTCGGTCAGACGTCCCTTGTTGACCGCCAAACGCAGTACCTTTTGGCTGCGAATGACCATGGATTCATCGGCACGACTGGCGGTGGCGATGACTTCATTGGGATCGTAAATCGGACCGCGGGGTGAAGTCGAAGGCAGGGCGTTGGCGACTTGCACCAAGGCCTCGGCGATGTACTCGGCCGGTTGCTTGGAGAAGTACAGGTAACCCAATCCGGCACCGATGATGGAGCCCAGGATGGGCAGCCATTTCCAACGCCACAGGATTTGGACAATGTCAAAGCTACTCTGCGCTGAGGCACCGGGTTCGGTAACGTGCATGTTGCCGCGAGCAGGGATCGACGGAGATTCGGCTATGGACATCGGTTTCGACTTCTCGGTGTAAGAACGACTCAGGGGGAAATCAAGGATCCGGAAAGGTCGCCAAGTTCGTTCGTTGCGAGAACGGACCTGGATGGTGTCATGATTAAAGTAGTATCAGCCGGAATGGGACCTGCTGATGGTTTGGTTATTTTTTGATTAGCATCGACCCGGGATATTGGTTACGGAACCCGCACCCATCGGCCCGGACGCTAGCGCGTTGCGGCTGATGGGGCGAATTTACTTATCTGCATCTCTGCTGGTTTTGCATCAGCTGCCGTGCGCTAGCCGGGCCAAGCAAACTCAGCTTACCATGAGTAACCGCATCTCCAGCCAGATTGCTTGAGTAGCGGCCAGCAGATCCTTGCTGACGATAGACTAGGAACCCAAGTATAAATCGGCGTTGCATGACGTCACTAAGCTGGTTCATTTCACAGCCCAGCTATCACGGATCTGACGAAAGATGTGCCGGTTTTAGCGACTAGGGAACATTACACGGAATTTTGAACGCCACCCGAAGAAATGGGAATAGCTCGGACGGGGGGAGGGAGAAGCCAGGGGCGAGCGGCGAGCGGCGAGAGGCGAGAGAGAAGAAGTTGCTAGGGGCTAGTTGCTAGTGGCTAGAAAAGCCGGGGATATCTGTTCGTAGCGAAACTCGTGGAGAGTTTCGGCTCCAGGGTGACGATTGGGCACCAGGTTTCAGGATGGATGCCGCTGAGACCGAAATTCTGACGAATATCGCTACGGAGGGGACGGAATCCAGGAGACCGAAATTCTGACGAATATCGCTACGGGGGGACGGAATCTCAGACCGTAGCGAAACTCGTGAAGAGTTTCGGTTTCCCAAGCGGCGACAAAAGCCAGCATCAGGCGTCGGGGGTCGGGGAACAGGCGAGAGGCGCAGGAACAATCTGTTCGTAGCGAAAATCGTATAGAGTTTCGGCTCCAGTGTGACGATTGGGCACGAGGTTTCAGGATGGATGCCGCTGAGACCGAAATTCTGACGAATATCGCTACGGGGGGACGGAATCCAGGAGGCCGAAATTCTGACGAATGTCGCTACGGGAGATTGAAGCCGAGATCGTAGCGAAACTCGTGAAGAGTTTCGGT
>JANSWS010000105.1 GCA_024743355.1 bacterium | reverse complement strand
TGGTAATTAGGACATTTCTGGAACGTCAATCTTTGGGCGATGCTGCCCGCTTGCATGGAGCCCTATGGCAAAGAAGAAATCGGCGAAGAAGGACAGCAGTGCCAATCTGGGCTTTGAGGCTAAGATGTGGCTGGCGGCGGATAAGCTGCGAAACAATATGGATGCGGCGGAGTACAAGCATGTGGTGCTCGGCCTGATCTTCTTGAAATACATATCGGACTCGTTCAACGAGCAGCGGGAACGGCTGGATTCGGATTCGCGGAACCCGGATAGTGATCTGTACGTCGAGGAAGAATCGGAACGCTACGAAGTCCTAGAGGATCGGGATGAGTATCTGGCCGAGAACGTGTTCTGGGTACCGCCGGAAGCCCGCTGGAAGCATCTTCAGGACAATGCCAAGCAGCCGACGATCGGCAAGCTGGTGGACGATGCCATGGAGGCTGTGGAACGCGATAACCCGCAGCTGAAGGGCATGCTGCCGAAGAACTACGCCCGTCCGGCCTTGGACAAGCAGCGATTGGGCGAGCTGATCGACTTGATTGCTACCATCGAGCTGGTGGCCAAGTCCGATGTGGATTCCGGCAAGGCGGGTGAGAAAGAGCCCAGTGAAATCAAAGCTGGCGATTTACCGCATCGGAGCAAGGATATCCTGGGCCGGGTCTATGAATACTTTTTGTCCCAGTTCGCCAGCGCGGAGGGCAAGAAGGGCGGACAGTTCTATACGCCTGGCTGCGTGGTTCGGGTGTTGGTGGAAATGCTGGCTCCGTACAAGGGCCGCGTCTACGACCCCTGCTGCGGCTCGGGCGGGATGTTTGTGCAGGCGGACAAGTTCATCAAGGCGCATGCCTCGGGCAACGGCAATGGCGGCAAGGCGAAGGGGGACATCGCCATCTACGGGCAGGAGTCCAATCCGACCACCCGCAGGCTGGCGATGATGAATCTGGCCATTCGCGGCATCGAAGGCAATCTTGGCCCCGAGCATGCCGACACGTTCCGCCGCGATCTGCACAAGGACTTGAAGGCGGACTACGTGATCGCCAATCCGCCCTTCAACGATTCGGACTGGTACCGCAGCGATGAAGACGTGCGGTGGAAGTTTGGGCTACCGCCGAAGGGCAATGCGAACTTCGCCTGGGTGCAGCATTTTATTCATCACCTGGCACCGAACGGGTTCGCGGGCTTCGTGCTGGCCAACGGCAGTATGAGCAGTAATCAATCCGGCGAGGGCGATATCCGCAAGGCGATCATCGAAGCCGACTTGGTGGACTGTATGGTCGCCCTGCCGGGGCAGCTGTTTTACAGCACGCAGATTCCGGTTTGCCTATGGTTCCTGGTACGAAACAAGAATGATGGCCAGCGAAGGGATCGTCGCGGGGAAACGCTGTTCATGGAAGCTCGCAAGCTGGGCACCATGATCGACCGCGTGCATCGGTAGATGACCGAAAAAGAGGTCCAAAGGCAAGCCGATACCTATCATGTATGGCTCGGGGATTTGGAAGCCTGCAATCCTGACTCGAAGGTGGAAAGGTATGAAGACATTCCTGGTTTCTGCCACAGCGCGTCAAAAGCGGAAATCGCCGAACACGGCCACGTGCTGACTCCGGGGCGTTATGTGGGGGCTGAAGCGGCCGAGGATGATGACGAGCCTTTCGAGGAAAAGATGAAGCGACTAACGAACGAGCTGTATGAGCAGTTCGAGGAGTCGGCCAAGCTAGAAGCTGTTATTCGGTCCAACTTGGAGAGGCTGGGTTATGGCCGATAACGGATGGATGGAAACAACTATCGGTGATGTGGCTTTGGGGATTTTCGACGGCCCTCATGCTACGCCCAAGAAGACTACGAATGGCCCAATTTTTCTCGGCATATCCAGTCTCGTTAATGGCCGTTTGGACCTAACTGATACTGCTCACTTGAGCGAGGAAGATTTCAGGAAATGGACACGCCGGGTGACTCCTCAGGAAAACGACATCGTATTTTCGTATGAAACCAGACTCGGTGAAGCAGCACGAATCCCAGTCGGTCTTCGGTGCTGTTTAGGCCGCCGGATGGCACTCATTCGCCCCAATCCAAGTAAGATTGATGCACGCTTCTTGTTGTATCTGTACCTCTCACCGGAATTTCAGGATGTAATTCGAGCACGTACTGTGCATGGCAGTACTGTTGACCGGATTCCGTTGCTGGAAATTCCAAGATTCCCAATACGTCTTCCACCCCTTCCCGAGCAGCGCGCGATCGCCTCGATCCTGGGTTCGCTGGATGACAAGATTGAGTTGAACCGTCGGATGAATGAGACTTTGGAGTCGATTGCGCGGTCGATCTTCAAGAGTTGGTTCGTCGATTTCGACCCCGTGCGAGCCAAGATGGACGGACGCAAGCCACCCGGCATGGATGATGCCACTGCGGCTCTGTTCCCGGATTCGCTAGAGCACGTGGATGGAGAGCTGATTCCGATAGGATGGCACGCTGCGCGCGTCAGTGACTTGGCGGAGGTTAACTACGGGAAAAACTTACCTGCAAAGAAATTGCTTACGTCAGGCGTCCCTGTCTATGGCGCTGCCGGCCTAGTCGGTTTCTATTCCGAAGCGATGTTTCTTGAGCCAGTCACACTTGTGACAAGCAGAGGTTCCGGCAGCGGTACCGTACACCAGACTTTTGGCCCCTCGTTTGTAACGAACAATTCATTTACGGTTGTGTCTCGCGAATCATGGCTCGGACGCCATTACCTACGCCATGCACTACTTAACGCGGATATCCTCTCACTTGTAACCGGATCGGCCCAACCGCAGTTGACTGTAACAAACTTTTCTTATCTCAAGATGCTCAAGCCAGACGAGGGCGCTGTGCGCTTTTTTCATGCCATCGTTGATAGATTGTGGACAAGGGCAAACATAAACCGCACCGAATCTGAGACACTCGCTGCCCTCCGCGATACCCTCCTTCCAAAATTGCTTTCCGGCGAACTGCGCGTTGGCAATGCACAAGAGTTGATCGACCAGCTGCCGTCGGATACGTCTTCGAGCAACCGTGAGCTTGAGGCAGAGGCTGCATCGGGTACGAAGGTGATTTGAGCTGGCGTCAGGATTAGGAAGTAGGATGATCAAATCGGATTTCAGGTTCTAATCGAAAGCGAAAATGCTTCATGTCCGTCTTTGTATGCCACGGATCTACAGATATTCACTACCAGCAGCTTGTCACAAAGAGTGTCAACGGCTGGACCGTTAATCCACATGTGAAGAAGGGCGACACGCTGGTGTTTTATCTAAAGCATCCGCGGTCCCAATTTGTGGCTATTGGACGGGCTCTTTCTGATGCATACATTCGCAAAGGTGGCGGATGGGCTGGGCGTGACTGGGCGGACATCAAAGTTACCAAAGGAATATCGCCACTCCACATTCGTGAACTGCGTGAGGCATTCCCCGAATGGGGATGGCCCCGTATGCCCCAATCTGCAATTCGGGTGCCAGATGAGTTTGAGAAAGAATTTCTGGAACTTCTCCACGGGGAAGCAAGTGCAGATGATTCAGCCGTTTCTGATGCGGTACACATCGAAGAAGATTCGGAACTTGATGAAGAAGACCATGCAACTGAGCTTGTAAGGTCTTGCCTGATAGAAGAAGGATGGGAAGTCACCGATGTCGACCCAGATGAGCTTAGCTACGATTTCCTCTGCACCCGCGGCGACGACGAGATACACGTGGCGGTTGCGATCATTGGAGAGCAGTGTGGCTTGTTGATCACCAATGGATTGTTCCAAGTCGCACAAGATGATCCGCTATTTGTACTGTGCATTGTCGAAAATGCCGAAAGTGAAGACGCCTCTGTTTATGAGTTCAATCAGCGGGAGTTTCTGGAATCTTTTGAGATTTCTCCCTTGATTTACGAAGTCCGATACAAGGGCGAATGGTGATTATTCGGGGCGGCGGTGCCGAATATGCTCGGTGTTGCGGTTCCGGCAATTTGGCACTTGTCAAAAGCGATCGGCTCAACATTGGTGAGATGGTTCAAATGTCCCGCACCTTTCCTGCCATCGAGGTTCGACGCAAGACCGGCCAGGAACGCCTGCGCACGCAGACTGGGAATCTGCCCAAACGCTTGCTTGATTCTTGGGAATGGTCAGGATCGGACCTGATTAACGATCAATGGGATTTCTAAGTGGTTCTGACCGACCGGCTAAACGAGGAGTTAGGAGATCACAAATCGCTGTCCCTGGCCCGACTACAATTGATCGTCATCAAGCCCGTTAAGTGCGCTGAAGTACGGGCCGCGATCTAAGCGGTATTCGCCAGCTTGAGAAACTAGTTTCACCAATCGCATATACCTAAGACGTACTGTGACCGGACAAATCTATCTTTTGCGGGATGACTCGGACGTGGTTGCGCTCACGGAGGCACCTTACGATTCCGAGGCGCTCTTACAGCAACTCTTGGCCCGCCATTCCAACCTTCTTGCGGGTGAGCAGATGAACGTAGCGGCTCCGCGAAAGTGGATATTGGTGTCTCGGGAGGTTGGCGTACCGGCTGAGCAGGATGGTGCCCAGCGGTGGTCCCTAGATCACCTTTTTCTTGATCAAGACGGCATACCGACTTTGGTAGAAGTGAAGCGTAGCAGCGATACCCGAATCCGCCGTGAGGTGGTTGGCCAGATGCTGGATTACGCTGCGAATGCGGTTTCCTACTGGTCGATTGATGAGATTCGGGAACGATATCATGCCGAATGCGAAAGGGATGGAGTCGAGCCGTCAAAACGATTAACTGTTGAACTGTCGATTGACGAGCAGGATCTCTCGAGCTTTTGGGAGAAGGTGAAAACCAATTTGCAGGCCGGGCGAATCCGCATGGTTTTTGTTGCGGATGTTATTCCGCTGGAGTTGCGTAGTATTGTCGAGTTCCTGAATCGCCAAATGGACCCGGCGGAAGTGCTGGCGGTCGAGATCAAGCAGTTCGTGAGTGAAAACCTAAGGACGTTGGTTCCGAAGGTCATCGGCCAGACGGTTACTGCCCAGGCGAAGCGTGCAGTTCGTTCGACATCCTCTGAAACTATCAACGAAGAAGACTACCTGGAAGGCTTTCCAGCCGACCCGCCGCAGCGCCTGCGGTTCGCCCGTAGGCTGATTGAATGGGCGAGTGCAACCAGCACGCAAATGACTTTTGGTCGTAGCTCTACATCCAGCGCAGCTTTCGTCGCCTTTCAAATTGGGAAAAAGACCGTTTATCCGGCTCTGCTAAGAGACAACGGACAGCTAGTGTTTCAAATGCGGTTTGTTGCAAGGCATGATCCGCCATTCACAGAGCAAAAAGCACGAGACGAACTGCAAGCTAGGCTAGAGTTGATACCCGGTTTCGATCTGCGTGGAGGCATGATGGGCCTGCCCTTTATCGACGTGGATCAGTTGGCAGACGCAGATTACCCGCAAGTCTTTTCTGTGCTTGAGTGGATTGAGCAGAAGCTGACCGAAGGGATGCCGGAGCGCGATAGGGACCAATAGTCAAAGGCTGCTAAAAGCTGGGCGAAGATAAGCATGTCCATAGTTGAATCCGTCATCGAAGAAGCCACCTTGGACTGGTTTGCCGATCTGGGCTATGCCAAGGCTCACGGCCCGGAAATCGCGCCCGGAGAGCCTGGCGAGGAACGGGTAACATTCGAGCAGGTCGTTCTTCTCCAGCGGCTAGAGCAGGCGATAGCCCGCTTGAATCGGAACATTCCTGCAGAGGCCCGTGAGCATGCCGTCCGCAGCCTTCTCCTAACGGATTCGCCGTCCCTGGTGGCCAATAACCGGAAGTTCCACCGGATGCTGATCGACGGTGTGGAGGTGGAGTATCGACGGGCCGACGGCTCCATCGCCGGTGATCACGTGCGATTGATCGACTTCGATGATCCCGACAATAACGACTGGCTGGTCGTCAATCAGTTCACTGTCGTGGAAGGCGGTGAAAATCGACGGCCCGATGTGGTCGTCTTCGTGAATGGCTTGCCGCTAGCCGTGTTCGAACTAAAGAGCGCTGTTGGCGAAAGTGCAACGATTGAGAGCGCCTGGAATCAATTTCAGACTTACAAGCAGAAAATCCCATCACTATTCCGCTTCAACGAGTTGCTGATCATCTCGGACGGTGTGAATGCCCGCATCGGATCGCTGACCGCCAGCTGGGAATGGTTCAAGATCTGGCGGACCATCAACGGAGAAGATGATGCGCCAGCCAGCATGCCGGAATTACAAGTGCTGATCCAGGGCGTGTTTGAAAGAACGCGGTTCCTGGACTTTGTACGCGGCTTTGTGGCCTTCGAGGAAGATTCCGATAGCGAGAAGACCTTCAAGATCATTGCGGGCTACCATCAGTTTCATGCGGTTCAGAACGCCGTTAAAGCTACGGTTGAGGCTACTTCTCCAGGAGGCGACCGCCGTTGTGGAGTGGTGTGGCATACTCAGGGTTCCGGCAAGAGTCTGTCCATGCTGTTCTACGCTGGCCAAATTATCCAGCATCCGGCGATGAACAATCCCACGCTGGTGGTCCTGACCGACCGCAATGATTTAGATGATCAGCTTTATGGGCAATTCCAGCGTTGCAGCACACTGCTAAGACAGACGCCCGTCCAGGCGGAGTCGGTATCGCATCTCCGGGAGCTGCTGAAAGTAGCCAGCGGCGGCGTCGTGTTCACGACCATTCAAAAATTCGCGACGGATGAGCAACTGGGGCGGATGCCGCTCCTGTCCGATCGCAAGAACATCGTGGTAGTGGCCGACGAAGCCCACCGCAGCCAATACGACTTGATCGACGGCCTGGCCCGCAATCTGCGCGATGCCTTGCCTCATGCATCCTTTATCGGCTTCACGGGTACGCCGATCGAAAAGACAGATGCCAATACGCGAGCGGTGTTCGGTGACTACGTTTCCATTTACGACATCCAGCAGGCCGTCAAAGACAAGGCCACGGTACCGATCTATTATGAAAGCCGCGTGGCAAAGCTGGCCTTGAACGCGTCTGAACTGCCCCACGTGGATGAGGCGGTTGAGGAGCTGACCGAATCTCAAGAGATTGACCAGCGGGAGAAGCTGAAGTCGAAATGGGCCGCACTGGAAGCGCTAGTCGGCAATCCCAAGCGATTGGAGTTGATAGCCGCGGACCTGGTTGAGCATTTTGAAAAGCGCTGCGAAGCCATGGACGGCAAGGCCATGGTTGTCTGTATGAGCCGCCGGATATGCGTCGATCTGTATGAAGAAATCATCAAGCTGCGCCCGGACTGGGCCAGTGCCGAACAGGACTCTGCCGAAGCCGAAGCGTCGAAGCAGACCGTGGTGAAGGTCATCATGACGGGCTCGGCCAGCGATCCGTTGGACTGGCAAAAGCATATTCGCAATAAGGCCAAGCGGAAGGAACTGGCTTCCCGCTTCAAAGATCCCAAAGATCCCTTCCGCATCGTAATCGTCCGTGACATGTGGCTGACCGGCTTCGATGCTCCCTGCTTGCACACGATGTATGCCGACAAGCCCATGCAGGGCCACGGGCTGATGCAGGCCATCGCCCGAGTGAATCGTGTCTTTCGTGACAAGCCAGGTGGCCTGGTGGTCGATTACCTGGGGTTGGCGGATCAACTCAAGGAGGCCATGCGAACGTATACGGAAAGTGGTGGGAAAGGTAATCCCAGCTACAGTACCGCTGAGGCGATCGCAGTCTTCTTGGAAAGATTTGAGAAATGCCACGATATGTTGCACGGACTCGATTGGCGACTTTGGCACACTGGCACCGCTGCCCAACGAATCGGATTGGTTACCGAGGGGCAAGAGCATGTGCTTCAACAGGAAGATGGGAAATCTCGTTTTCAAAAATTGGTTAACGAGTTGTCGCAAGCTTTTGCGTTGTGCGCCGGGTCGCAGGAAGCTCAATCCCGCCGCGACGCTGTTGCCTATTTCCAAGCGATTAGAGCAGCACTGGGCAAAAAGGTTGGGGAAGGCGAGCGGACGCCGGATCAATTAGCCCATGCAGTCCGCCAGCTGGTTTCTACTGCCCTGACGACCGACGGGGAGGTTATCGACGTTTTCACGGCTGCCGGGCTGAAGAAGCCCGATATTTCCATCCTGTCGGACGACTTCCTGGCAGAAGTCCGTAACCTGAAGCACAAGAATGTGGCTGCCGAATTGTTGCGGAAATTGTTGAACGATGAAATCAAGCAGCGATCCCGACGGAACGTGGTTCAATCCCGCAAGTTTAGCGATCTGCTCCAACAGACCCTGAACCGATACCACAATCGCGCCATCGCCACGCAGGAGATCATCGAGGAGCTAATCCAGCTGGCCAAGGAGATTCGGGCTGCCAACGAACGCGGCGACGACCTGGGGCTGAACGACGATGAAATCTGTTTCTACGATGCCCTGGCCCAAAACGAATCGGCCATCGAAGCAATGGGAATTGACGAGCTGAAGGTCATCGCTGCCGAACTCGTTATGAAGGTCCGTCAGAGCGTCTCCATCGACTGGGCCAGCCGCGAATCCGCCCGCGCTAAGATCCGCACCATGGTCCGACGCATCCTCCGCCGCCATGGTTACCCACCGGACCTACGCGAAGAGGCTACCAAGCTGGTTTTGGAGCAAGCAGAGGCGTTGTGTGCCGAGTGGGTTGTATGATGGCCAAAACAGCGGGTGTCCGTATTTGGCATCGTTCGTTTCCGGCCCCGCTGCCCTTCCGGCATTTTTCCAAAGGAGCAGCCCGGATAGAAATGTGTATTTCAATCGCTAGCAAGATGGGCATCACGAAGCAAAGGCCAATAATCAATGATGTCGTTGTCAGGTTCTTTTCAGCCTCTGCCAACGAGATTACGCCAATGAGAAATGGAAGAAACAAGATTGGCAGAAACGAAAGCCTGAGACTACGATCACGAGTTTTGATAAGAAAATCATCGCTTTTGGCATCCTATGGACGCTGGGAGCGATATGGCTCTGGTGGTTCTTGTGCGGGAACCCAGTCGATGATCTCTATTTGTCCCTTTGGCCGAACATCAGCAGATTGATATGAACGACAGACTCAACAACTCCTCGATTGTTGCCGAAGTGGCGCGACAGGCAATCAAACGGATCGCCAGAAAAGTGATTAAAGATCTTAGTCAAATGGAGGTGACTTTGTCTGGCGACGATTCGGAACTTGCTAAAACTTGGGACGAGATCTGCGTTCAAATTCAGTTTGAACAGTCGCACTGTTGGGATGTTTACGATGAAACAGTCCGGGCTATCGTGGGCGGATATGTGCAAGACATGCCTGCGTACGAACGAGAAGCCATATGGCACCAAACGGACAATGGAATGGACTGGCATTGCGATGAACCGGAAGATCGCAGCCCTCACAACGATGTTGAAACGGATGTCGTCCAGTACATAACCGACGCAGTTTATTCCGAAGCCAGCGATTGGTCGAACAAACGAATTCGAGCCTTCATTGATAGAGCGTATGGGGATTAAGGAATGAATGGAATGGAATGGAATGCGGGCACAATTCGGAGATGAAACTCGGGTCGCGGCCATAGTGCCCAGCCCCTTGTGCAATAGGAGCAGCTGGCTGCAAAACATCGGTTAGCACCATGGCGTCAAACGAGGCCCGCTCTGGGGCATCGAACAAGCCTGGCGTATTGGGGTTATGAGCGAATTTGTGTAGCCCGGCTCTCCAAAGGCAGGAGTCGAAATTACGTTGGTTCAATGAACGATCATCTAGGACAAAGGTCATCCCAACTTGGGGAGAGATTGTCCACGTCGTACCAGCCTGATTCGTCGAATTCATCCGAAAAGCTGACTCGCCCCTCTCGGGTGAGTTGTGCCCACCTATTCAGCCATTCGTGTGCGGCGATGAGCGGGTCCTCGAAGTCCGTTTCCAGGTGCGACCCGGGAAATGCGGCAAGAAAGACTTGGCTCTGGCGATCCGAACCATACGGCCCATAACTAGACTCTATCGACGTGAGTGCGAATTCGTCCTCCGTGAGCGTGGCGCTGAAGATCAATTGGCCATGCTCACCCGCTTCAGTCGCGTCCACCGATAGCAGCATACCTGGGGTGGTGAGAGGAAGACGGCTCAGTGCGAACAACGCCTTCGAAGCCTGAATCGACTCTCCAGGGCCAATCTTCTCAGTTGCAATAAGACCTCTGATCTTACTCATGAACTGCAATACGAAGGACTTTAGTTCAGGGGCGAGCGGAAGTAGATTGCCATCGAGGGGGTCGTAGTGCTCCGGTTCATCGTCCATTTCATCGTCCATTAAATCACCCCCTCTCAAAAGCGGAAGGATGTTACCCTTCCAGTCGTTACGGTCAACATTCGATCAAACTGACGCGGTGTCAGTAGCAGATAGGGTACACCCTATTTGTCAAGTAGCACTTAAGGGACATCGCGTCATAATGGTGATCTCGCGGCTAGGCTGATCCCCGAAAACCGGAAACCTGACCGGCTGCCGCGCTGTTTTTTCTTCAGGTGTCGCTGGCAGGTAGTGGCATGATGTCAAGCAATCGCGTTTACGACTTTCATCAGCAAGAGGTCGACAATCTCAAGGCTAGCGCCGTTTATACTTTAGGCGTTTGCAACAACCTGAAACGAATGCTGGAAGGGATTCGAGACGATCAGCCGCATTGGGCTGCGCGGGCGATCAGTGAACTGCTTAATCCGAATTATCAATGCAAATCGTATGTTGACAAAGTAGATCATCTCATTGCTCCCGTGAGCGTTCCCGTGAACGTGCCAAGGCGTATGAAGATGCATCGTGGACCAGACGGGATACACTATGAAAAGATGTTCCCGCTAACAATTGAGTTGCGTGAGGAACCGCTGGCTCACCGTGCTGCGTGGGCGATACACGACACGGTCGTTAGGTACCTTTGGTCCGTGTGGCGTCGCGGGAATCCCACGTTGGTCTGCTGTGATGCCCTAAAGGCTACCAACGAGCTTGTGGGACCACGATGGCAAGAGATCCGGGAGCAACTTCGGGCGTTTGTCGACTATGACTGTGACGGCCTGCGGCAGGCCGTCGAGGCAGAATCAAGTGCGGCAATTTCACGATGCCGACAAACTATAGTTGGCGACGTGATGGCTACGCCTAAGCCCAATAACGACGGTTCCCAATACCTCGGAATCACATTACGAGACCGTGAAGCATTACGTATCGTAAATGGCAAAACGTTGACGGTCAAATTCGGAGGCAAAGGAAAGCCGTGGGAAATGTTCCGCGAACTTTACCACGCAGGTCACGATGGACTGGCGAGAGCAGCTATCGAGAAACAAATATGGTCGAACCAAGCTATCACACCTAACACGCTTGACCAGCACAAGGCAACAGCAAACGATCTTCTTGTAATAATCCACGTCGAAATCAAGCCAGACAACCGTGGTGTTTGGCGACTGGCTGAATTGAATTCCTGAAACGAATTTCAGAGATTTCTGAAACGTCCTTCAGAGCTTTCTATCGTGAGTCGTCCTACCTTGATGTGCAGTTTCTTACATGACTGCAACTCGATGTGAGGTAGGCGATGTTTATTCTTCTGTTCGCGGTGCTGATTCTGCTTGCTGATCTGGTTGAGCTCGACCTGGCTACCGTCGTTTTCCTTGGCAATCTGCTGGTTGGTGCGGTAGTCAGCGGCAATTTCGGACGCATTGATCTTGAAAATGAAACACCGATCACTCTGGCAAAGGCTGCTCGTACTCTGCCAGGCGGCCCTGTCCACGTTTCCACAATCCACCGCTGGCGCATGAAGGGTTGCCGCGGTGTGCGGCTGGAGACATTTCTGCGTGGCGGAGTTCGCCATACAACCCGCGAAGCCCTTGAGCGATTCTTTACCGCCACGACGGCAGCAGCCGACGGAAATTCTCCTACCGTGCGGACGAGCAAGCAGCGTGAGCAGGCCATCCAACAGGCCGAGCAAGCGTGTGATCGGGCTGGTATCTAGAAACAAAAAACGCCCGCACATCGCTACTGGACTGGAGGATGTCGCGGGCTAAGGAGATAGAAGTATGAAGGATAACGGAAGAGCGTCGGAGCACAACGCGGAACGCGACGACAAATGGCGAGAAGTTACGACGGCTGAGCCTTGCCCGATCTGCGAGAAGCCCGATTGGTGCCGGAGATCCCCAAGCGGGACGATAGTAGCTTGTAGACGTAAGTCGCACGGGGCGGTCAAGACCAAGCGGTACAAGGATGGCAGCGAAGCGTACATACACGTCCTGCTACCCAGCCGGCCCCAGGACGCAAACGGGCCGCCCAGGGCGAAGGGACAGAGAAAGACCAGCGGAGCGAAGCCCACGGCCACGGACGCCCGGATAATGCAAGACTCGCCCACGCCTTCGGACAATGGCCGAGACACGGCGGCCAAACGTGACGCCAGCTATCGTTGTCTGCTGGCCAAACTGCCTTTGTCCCCGGACCATCGCGACGCCTTGAAACATCGCGGATTGTCCGATGCGGACATCGACGCCGGAATATACAAGACGTTGCCGGCGTCGGGACGCGGGGGAGCGGTCAAGCAGGTGGCGGCGGAGTTGGGGCAGGACTTCGCAACGGTGCCCGGCTTCGTGATGGGCGAGCGCGGCCCACGTATCGCAGCCCCAGCGGGTTTGCTTGTTCCGGTCCTTGACTTGGCGGGGCGCGTTGTCGCGTTGAAAGTGAGGGCAGACAATCCGAAACCGGACGCGAGCAAGTATCTGTATCTGAGTTCTGCGAAGTACGGCGGCCCAGGCCCCGGAAGCCCGGCCCATGTTCCGGCGGGTGTCTGCGGTCCGGTTGAACTGGCACGCATCACGGAAGGGGAGTTGAAAGCCGACGTGGCTTTTCGCTTGACCGGCGTACCGACGATTTCTTTTCCAGGAGTTGCTTCCTGGCGGGTTGTCCTACCTGTGCTCGAGGAACTGAGGACGCAAACAGTTCGCGTTGCGTTTGATGCGGACGCAACTACGAACAAAAGTGTAGCCAAGCCCTTGCTGGAATGTATTGAAGAACTCCAAGACCGCGGCTACTCCGTCGAAGTGGAACGGTGGCAGGTCGAACAAGGCAAGGGCATTGACGATGTGCTTGCGGCGGGGCATGCAAGTGACATCGCGATCTTGGCCGGCGCGGAGGCTCTGGCGGCGGCGGTAGAAATCGCGGGGGCTGCGGGAGCTGGAATTGAAGCCGAACCGGGTATCGACGGGCTGAACGAAGAGACCGACGATCCGCACCGCTTGGCCAGGGCGTGCATTGCCCGAAACGCCTTAGAAGACGGAACAAACTGCCTTCGGTATTGGCGAGATGAGTGGCAGCGGTGGGATGGTAAAGCCTACCGCAGTGTGCCCAATAAGGAGATGCGCACGGAAATCACGCAGCTGGCCAAAGCCGAATTCAACACAGAGAATCGCGCTGACGTACAGCATTACATCGCTGAAAAAATTCGTGGCAATTCCGAAAATGACGAAGGGCCTCGGAAATGCAGAAAAGTAACGACCAATCTCGTTTCCAACGTCGCAAATGCTCTAGCATCGGAATGCGTGTTGTCTGGTGACGTGCAACAACCCACTTGGCTAGATACTGATGGGCCGTTCCCCGCGGATGAAGTTTTAGTTACGGCATCAGGCCTACTGCACCTGCCAGGTCTGACATCAGGAAAACCCTGCCTACTGCCCCTGACGCCAGCATTCTTCAGCGGGAACGCTCTGCGCTATGAGTTCGACCCAAAGGCCGAATGTCCAGAATGGCTCCGGTTCCTCGCGAGCCTTTGGTCTGATGACCAGCCCAGCATAGATACGCTTAGTGAGTGGTTCGGGTACTGCCTCCTGCCTGATACGCGGCACCACAAGCTGTTGATGCTGATTGGCCCGCCTCGGTCCGGCAAGGGCACAATCGCCAGAGTCCTGCGTGCCGTCATAGGTGAACAGAATCTTGCCAGCCCGACGCTTGCGAGTCTGGCCGGCCCGTTTGGATTGCAGCCATTGTTAAATAAGCTGGTTGCTCTAGTTGCCGATGCCCGACTATCGGGGAGAACCGATGCTATAGCGGTGGTCGAACGGCTGTTGTCAATTACCGGAGAAGATCCCCAGGATGTGGCCCGAAAGCACATGACCACGTTGGCCGGCATCAAACTGCCGGTACGGTTCGTCCTCATGAGCAATGAGTTGCCGAATATGCGGGACGCATCGGGGGCGTTGATGTCTCGGGTGCTCCTATTGCGGCTGACACGGAGCTTTCAGGGCAAGGAAGACAAGACACTGAGAGAACGGCTGTTGCTTGAACTGCCGGGCATCCTGAACTGGTCCATCCTGGGGTGGCAGCGACTGCAGGAGCGTGGTGCTTTTATGCAGCCGGACTCTGGCCTGGAATTGCTCGACGATTTGACGGACTTGGCCAGTCCCGTAGGCGCTTTTGTGCGGGATCGTTGCATCATTGGTCCCGAATTCACGACCGGCCTCGACAAACTGTTTGACGAATGGCGTGCGTGGTGCGAACTTCACGGTCGCGACCACGGAGGCCGGGAGGTTTTCGGCAAGAACCTGCGGGCGGCAGTTACAGGTCTGAATCGCAGACGGCCTCGGCGAGGTGATGCTGACAGTGACGTGCGAAAAACTGCCTATGAAGGCATCGGATTGCGTAGCGCGAATGAGCCTGGGACACGCTGGGACACGACCCAATCTTATGCACGCGAAGGACTTTGAGTGAGTTCAGGAAGTTATGGAAGCTCAGGAAATTATGGGCGCATAAGAACGGGACACGTCCCAGCACGTCCCACTCTGCAACCTGTCAAGGTTACCTGGCCCTCGGCGATGCAAGTGGCGACAGATAAGAAGCCCGCTCGCGCTGCTACCAAGTGCGACCCTACGCAGCCACAAGACAACCGACAAGATCGGCCCGACGTTAGGAACGCGGCGGATGGTCCACAATTCCACCCGGTCAACCCGAAACGGGACGAAGGAGCGGCTCCAAACCAACCCCCACGGTCCATGGTTTCAGTCTCCGTCGAATGGCCCGCGGCAGCGGCAGACTTCTGCCTCTTGTTGACTCCAGAGGATTTACCTCCTGTCCCCTTCATGCTGAACGCTTGGACTGAGGTACGCGATGCCGACAAGAAGCTGCGGAGTCTGCGAGCGGACATCATACGCGGCCCCAATAGCCCACGAGCGTTTTACGGTGCGCTACAAGCTGACCTACTTGAACTACGGCGGTTCGTTCTGAAACAGACATGAGGGTGTCTGTGATCAAATCTGCTAGGCATGGGGGACGCTACTGTCACCGGAGCCGAGACTCGAAACCAACTCTCTCACGCACGCGCGAGGCTATCTAAGCAATTTGGAACGAGGTGTGGTGTGCTTACGGATTCCTTGCACGCACGCGACGACGACAGTGATTCTCCAATTTTGCATCACTGTTAAGTGCTCACTTCAACTTTCACTCGCGGCTGAGCGATCATAACGGAGCTGTGGAATGTCACCAATGACAGGAGCTTCTTTCACAAACGCATACTGCAGTTTATACGCTACCGGATGACTACCGGATTCTGAAATTCATCTGCTCTAGATTACCGCGAATACATGGCAACAACTGCAATTGAATGAGAACGATTGCAAAAGGTGTTCTAGTGGTTAAAATCTCAAAAACACCGAGGAAAATCAGGCTTTTTGCGGTATCCAGAATTTGTCTCATAACCTCGAGGTCGTCGGTTCGAATCCGGCTCCCGCAACTTCTCTGTTTGGTTGGAACACTTTCCGACCCACCAGTAAACGAAAAGCCGTCGTGTAACCCACAACGGCTTTTTTCGTTTCATCCCGTTATTTCGCAAGGACTTGCGTCAACGCCAGCCGCCTGGGTTTCTCTGTCGTCTGAGACGGGTCAGATAACCCAGCGCGATTTCGGCGGCCCGATTTCGAGCTCTGGCCCAGAATTCTGACGTTCTGCGTTTCTGAGGGCCTTCGGGTTAGAAGCCGTCGGCACCTCCCAATCGATCACATTTAGAACTGCGGCGTACCCCGGAAAAAATTGGGTTTGAAAGGGTATCGCTCGGAGTAGAGATTACGACGATCGCTCAAAAAGCAACTTTCGGGGTAAGAAGGCACTCAGAAGCCCAGGAGGGAAAACAAAGATGACCGCGCCACATGGGCGGTACCTTGCGTATCTTGCTTGGTCAACAATCGTGGCGGCACGCTACCATAGGACAATTGTATTTTCAACACAGTAAGACGCCACCGGGAGCTTACGTGCCATCGTAAAGAGGGACGCCTTTTTCTCTGCTGACGAGCTGCATACTTGCAATTATCGCTTACTTTCTCGCGTCACCCAGGAAACAATGTCTACGATCTGGTTGAGACAAATGTTTCCGCTCGTGATGATGACTCCCACTCGTTTTCCTCGCAATAACGCCGCAAGTTTTTGTAAGACAGCCAAGCCAACTATATTCGCTGGTTCTGAATTTGGATTCGGTTTTTTGGAGCTTTTTCCAACAAAGCTTGTTCTCGCGGTTGCCGAACTTACTCAGTATCGGCAACCGCCGACGTATGATTGACAGCTCCACAAACCCCCATCGTTTTGCTAGGTGTCTGTGTGCTTACTCGCTAAACCGAATGTGCAAGTCAATCAAAGGTCCATAGTTTTGCATATCGGCTTGCTTGATCGCTACTATGTATTCATCACGAATAGGACTCTCCGTGTTTCGTAAGTCGGTCGCCGGCCAGAGTGTCGCTGGCTGGTCGTGTTGCATTAGCCACACATTCGCCAGGAGCCGAGCCCATCGACCATTGCCATCTTCAAAGGGATGAACCCATACCGCGCGGTGATGAAACTCCGCGGCGGTTGCGATCACGAGCTCGCCCGTTTCGTTGTGTCTCTTGTCGGCCTCCATCGCAATCACACCGAGCTCCGCTGCGATAATGTTGGGGCTCACTCCGATGTTCTTCTCAGTTTTTCGGATCTCTCCTGCCCAGCTCCAAATCGACCCAAGCATCTCACGGTGCAGTCCGAGAAGCCAATCGAAGGTGAACGGTGCGATCTTCCGGGATGGTTTCGAGAGGAGGTATTTCTCCGTCACGCGAAGGATCGAAGCAAATTCGACCTCGTTAAGCTCACGCCGTGTTTTGATCGTCTTGAGCTTTAGTCCCGATCCGTCAAACGGTGTGTCAGCGTCTTTGCCGGCTGAACCAAATGGATTCACAGAAGGCTACCGCTGATTTTGAGTTAAGAAGCCCAGAGCTTTCGACTGGACGCTGCGATTCGCGCCTTGGTAGCTTCCAGATGCTCTTGGGCAGAAGCTGCGGAGACGGCTTGGGATTCTAAAGCTACGTTCCCCTGTGTAAGCGAGATCAAGCGTTGAGCCTTTTGCGTGGCGATGGAATCTTTGAATTGTTTGGGCGGGATCGCCAACAAATCGATCTTCATTCCGAGTGCGGAAAGCACGGCTTGCAGATTGGAGACGGAGTAATTCTCTTCCTTCCCGCCGAGAATGCGGATCACGGTTGCCCGAGATACGCCACTGCGGCGAGCAAGGTCGGAAATCGACATCTCGAGTTCCTTAACGCGGCCTTGTAGTAGCGTGGATAGCGACATGGGTTAACAATCAACAGGGACTTCAAATGAGAGACCTAGGAACGACACACACCGATATTGTTGCATATATGCAACAAAAAGCAAGTGAAAGTTGCCGGAAAGACTCACGGGTTATGATGCGTAAGGTATTGTAGAAAAAGGACTTACGCTATATTCGGGCGTCTCTAGAGCGGTTGGGTCCACGTTCGGTTCGCTCAACTTTGGCCCCACGGTGGCGAAATGACGCGACCGTAGGGTTTTGTTTTGTGCTGGCGGAGAGACTGGGCGGCTTCTCCGCTGGATTCGCAAGGGTTTGCGACACTCCAGCCGCTTCTGGGTTCTCTCTCCCGACGTAGCGCGCGACCCGATCTATTCACGCGTTTGGCCCTCTGACGCCCCGCTTCTGGCCCAAACTCTCGGCCATCTCTCTGTCTCAACCCCGCTGGGTTAAGAGTAGTTGCTCTCGCTCTTTCGGTCGCAACGTACTGGGGTTGGCTTCGGAGAGTTGGACGCAACAAAAGAGAAACGTGGACAGCCGCACCCCGCAGTATCTTGAACCCGAACCCGAATGGTTTCTTTCAGCAAGTCGGTCAACTGAGGCCTATTCACTCACCTGCCGTCGGACGGCCTGGCTAGGGAACGCTTGTTGGTCAAGCTTGCCGTTTTCAACCACCGGAGTGCCGCCGACCAAAACGTGTTGCATCCCGACAGTAGGCTGGTTCGGTTCGGTGTAAGTGGCCCGCACCTCGAGTTTTTCCAAGTCAAAGACGATGATGTCCGCGTCCATACCCACCTGGATACGTCCCTTCCGCTTCATTTGCGCCACACTTTCTTCCAGAATTTCCGCGGGGGGCGCAACGAGCAGCGTGCAATCCCTTCAGTCAAGGTCTCGGCGTCTCGATCACGGACGTAATCGATTACGAATTTGACGAACGTCGCGGCGGTTCGAGGATGTTCGAAGGCAGTGTCGGGCAGCGGCTAAACGTCGCCATCGATCACTTTGCCGTCTTCTGTGCTTAACCAGGGCTGTGCGTCAGAAGCAATGATTCCACCTGAACCAACGCCTGATGTAGCGGGCAAGCTGAGAGAGAGAAGGGGGCAGGTCTCTTATCAGGGGTGCATGGGCCATGAAGCGACCGGACTGAATGTGGATGTAGATATGTTGAACGCAATGCTTTGCGAGCTTGTTGTCCAAGGCCGAGGATTGGCGTTGGGGCTCGTTGTGGCGTTGGCTGCAAAAGCCCGAGCCAACTCCACGGCTGCTATCTTCCTGGCCCGTGCGACGCTGGTCGAATATCGCCAAAAGTCAGGCGTGGCCGCTGGCAGGTATAGAAGTACAATGAAAAGGTTCGCATGCATCCTACGAACAGGAGGGCTCAGGTGAGTTCCGTAGTCAACGAAGCGTCTGAGACGCGCATGGTGTTTGAAAACGTTAGCTGGGAAACCTTCGTGGCTCTGGCAGAGGAGCGGCGCGGGAGCGTTCCGCGCTTGACCTACACCGAGGGAGTCTTGGAGATGATGAGCCCCAAACGCAAACATGAGAATATTGGCCGTCTCATCGGGCGGATGATTGAAGCCTATTCGGAAATCAAAGGAATCGAAATCTTGAGCGTGGCTTCGGTCACGGTGAAACGCAGCGATTTAAAAAAAGCCTACGAGGCTGATGAATCCTACTACGTGACAAACATCGACCAAGTACTTGCGAAAGAGGAACTTGACTTCGAAGTAGATCCGGTTCCGGACTTAGTGGTTGAGGTCGAACTCACTTCGTCGGCGATCGAAAAGTTGGAGCTCTTTGCATTGATGCAAGTCCGCGAAGTATGGCGGCATGATGGGGTATGCGTTCAGTTCTATCGTTGGGTAGACGGGCGCTATGCCCCAATTCCGACCAGCCTAGAACTCCCCGGCTTGGATGCAGCTCT
>JANSWS010000822.1 GCA_024743355.1 bacterium | reverse complement strand
CGTTCGTGTACGCTGAATGGCCCGCAGTAACCGTTGCTTCCTGGCTCCTTCGGGAATTCGAACTCGATCGAAGGAGAACTCGGCCACTTTAATTGCCACGACGACGAGATGAAGGAGAGCCAGAAGTCGAATGATGCGACGTCGCAGATAGAGAACCTCTCGCTGAAGCGCTTCGGCATCCATATCGAGTACGTCGATGGAGACGACGTCCGTGCTGGCTTGCTTGAGCCAGCCGCGAGCAGTCGACCGAGGGACGCCGTATCGAACAGCAAGGTCGAGGTCACCGGTCTTCTGGATCAGACGACGCAGTCGATGATCGTACTGTTTTTGGGTGTGGCTATTCTCTGGCATGCGTCCATGATCATGCCTGTATCGGCTCTGGAACACTCAAAAGTGGCATCCAACTGCTGGCAGCGACGAGTACTCGCGCGGTAAACTCCTAAATGTTGTGGTAACGGCAGCGGAGATGAGAGACTCTGAGGCGATGAAAATGCCAGTATTTCGCGGCATTTTGAGTTCGGCGGAATTTTTTTGACCGTACGGGGACTACCGTGGCATCAAGTCGGCAGCGGATCAACGTTCCGCTGGCGTCGTTGGAGTGGTCGTTTCGCTGGAAGGCATGAGTCGAATGAGCACTTCGTTTCGACGTAGCGGACCCGGGGTGAATGGCGGATCGTAACCAGCACGCTCGGAGGTTATTTCGCCATGAAGGCCGCGCGACTTCAGCCACTCGCGGAGTTTCACCTCTTGGGTTTCAGCCTTTTTCGTGTCCATGACGCCTGAGAAGCGAATCACGGCGAAACGCCCGCCTTCCCGTTTGCGAATCGCCACATCCGAAGCTTTCGGTGCTGGAGCCCGCGCGGTACAAACAAAGTGCGTAAGCGAAAGTCAGCAGAAATCGAGGTCGGAACCGAGTAGAAGCATCCAAGAAGTGATAGCAGAAGTCAACGGCTGTGGGCTCGCCCGGGAGCCGCGGACCTATTGGGCGCGTATCGGCAGCGCTGGATTCTG
>JANSWS010000474.1 GCA_024743355.1 bacterium | reverse complement strand
CAGCCCTTTGAAGCTAGCAAAAGGGGCGTTCGTTTTTGATCAATCGGACATTATCTGTTCAACTCTAAATGTTGAGGTTACTCGGATTTAGGAGTTGAAGGAATGTTGTGCTCGGAATTGATTGAACGCCTACGCAAAGAAGCTCCGGTACCAGTGATGGCACGTGCCACGCTGGAGAAGATACTTAGCGACGATCGTGTCAATCAGATATTTTCTGAATCGGCGATATCACAGAAGGACGGTGAACTGCTTTTCAGCACTGTCGTCGATTTGATGCTTGCAACGGTCACGAGAGTTCAACCAAGTCTTCACGCGGCTTATCAATCTCGGGCTGAAGAGATCAATGTTTCCGTTCGTTCGATCTACAACAAGGTGAAAGGGGTCGAGAGCCAAGTCACACGGCACTTAGTAACGGAAACATCCTCTGACATGCTCGAAGTATTGCGGCAGATGCATGCGACACACGCTCCTCTTTTTCCCGGTTATCGCACGAAGATCATTGATGGTAATCATTTAGCCCGAACCGAACGTCGTTTGGGAGCATTGCGAAATGCGAATGTAGCTCCTCGTCCTGGGCATACACTTGTCGTACTCGATCAAGAAAGCGATCTCGTTATCGATGCGTTCCCCAACGTTGATGGGTTTTCGCAAGAACGTTCCCAATTGCCTGCCGTACTTGCGACGGTGGAAGCGGGTGATATTTGGATCGCAGACCGCAATTTCTGTACCACCGAATTCCTGTCCATAATCGCCGATCGTGGCGCCGGATTTGTCATCCGCCAGCATAGCAAGACTCTGCGGCACGAATTGATTGGTGAACGAAAGTGGGTGGCCGAGACGGCGACAGGCCATGTCTATGAGCAAAGCATCCATATTGAACGCGATAACGGTGAAGTATGGATCGCACGCCGCATTACGATCGAGCTAAATCAGACAACGCGTAATGGAGATTCCGTTGTCCACATAGTTACAAATCTGCCTGACAGCATTCAGGCTGATGCCATCGCCGATGGTTATTTGAAGCGTTGGACAATTGAAACGATGTTTTGTCAACTTGAGGCGACGCTTCGCAATGAGGTAAACACGCTAGCTTTTCCTCAGGCCGCCTTGTTCGGATTCGGGTTAGCGCTGGTAGCCTACAACATCATGAATCTTATTCAAGGAGCGCTGCGAGCTAGTCACGGACACCAGAAAGTTGAAGAAGAAGTATCGATGTACTATCTCGCCGATGAAATCCAGGGCACTTGGCGAGGCTTGGAACTGCTAATCAACAAGCAATCTTGGGCGGACGAATTTGGAGCGATGTCCAATACTCAGCTCGCACGCTTCCTACTTGTGGCTGCCAAATCGGTCAATCTTAGGCGATTCCAGAAACACAAGCGGAAGCCCAAAAAGCCGCTCAAACAAATGAATAAAAAATCTCGAGTGACCGTTTCAACTTACAGGGAGCTCGCCGCCGAGTAGCTAAATTGATAGCTTCAAAGGGCTGACCCTGGACGCAAGGCAAGCCGTTGTGACGGAACTCATTGAAAGCCAGCCGAGCCGAGCGCCGTCGATCTGGACCGCTGAAGGCTATCAGACAATCAAGCTGCTAGCGGGAGCCTTCGCCAGGTCCGCCCTGGTCCCGCCGCAGTACCAAGGCGCAGATAACGTGCCCAACTGCATTGTCGCTTTGAACATGGCCAAGCGATTGGACGCCGACCCTCTCATGGTCATGCAGAATTTGTACATCGTTCACGGCCGCCCGGCCTGGTCCGCACAATTCCTGATTGCAGCGTTCAACTCATGCGGCCGATTCACCGCCATCCATTACGAGTTCAGCGGCGAGGGGGACGAGTACGGTTGCTGCGCCATCACGACCGAGCGAGCAACCGGCGAGTGCATCCGAGGCGAGCGAGTCTCAATTGCAATGGCCAAGGCCGAGGGCTGGTTCGACAAGAAGGGCAGCAAGTGGCAAACGATGCCCGGCCAGATGCTCAGGTACCGCGCGGCTACCTTCCTCGTCCGAGCGGTTGCCCCTGAGTTGACTATGGGGATTTCGACCGTAGACGAAACAATCACGGAGGTTGCCTGATGCTCAACCTATTTCAAACCAACAACGATTTAACCCAGCGAGCCCTACACGCGGCTTTCGCCCAACTGGATCCAAGCGACCGCGCGACAATCGCCAACGATCGTTCATGGACACTGCGGGCCAGCGAAGCGGCAACGGCCGGCGTCCGATTCAACGCGGAAGGCCGGCGGCTGCTGTTTCATCCATCGCCGCAGCACTTCCCGACCAGGCAGCAACGCGAGATTGAGGGCCAGGCACTGAAGGCACTTCAAGAGCTTGCGGCCTCGATCCGAAACGAACGGCCGATTGTGGCCAAGAAACCGAAGTCTGCCACAGGGGCCGGCTTCCCGAAGATTGAATCGCAACGACAGGAGCGAACCGAATGACGACGACAACAGCACTACCACCGAAACTTGACACGCAGTGCGCCAAACCCCGCAGCGAAGTCTTGCGAAACGCCCTGCGCGATGCATTTGCGAAGCTTCCGAGGAAAGACTTGGACTTACTGGAGTCCAGGGTTGACCGCTTTGAGTGTAGCGTGACGAGCGAAGGTTATGCGCCAAAAGGTTTTCTGGAAGGGCGATTGGTTGCAGCTCACGGGCAGAGGGTTATTTTCGCTGATTTCCTTAAGACCCAAGATCCACGAAACCGGGAGCAACTGGAGCAAGAGGTTCAGGAGGCAATTAACGCCGTGATGCAGGCTGCGCGAGAGTCGCTAGCACAGGATCGTGAGAAAGAAAAACGGATTGCCGAGGCAACGCGGCGGGCCATTGAAGAGGAGAACCGGGCTAGGGAGGAGTGGCTTGAGAACGATGCCTTGCACCTGGTTCGTGAATTAACCAAACGGGTTGAGGCTCTGGAAGCAAAGTTTTCGAATTAGCCGCCGGGACCACACGGCGGCAGCAAACCGCCGCCGGGTCCCCTCTGTTGTGCCCGGCGGCGGAACTTTTGAAAGTTAGGACATGGATTACCAAACCGGCGAGTTATGCGGCTTCCACTTCCAGTGGAACACGGAGCAGAATCGCAGCATTGTCACCGAGGCCTTTTTCGAAGTCTGGGAACTGTCACGGATTCCATTCGAGGACCGCGACTTGATCCGCAGTTTCGTAAAGCGGATCACGCTCGAGGGAAGCCCAGAGATCATGCCGGGACGCGGCCGGGAAATCGCTCCCATCGGCGTCATGGCCCACGATGGCATTCTGACCATCAACGCCCACTGCTGCCACAACCCGGACTTTGTTCGGTTCGTCGTAGCGCATGAGTTGGGACACGCACGACAGTTTGCAGCCGGTACCAAGTTTGAACTCGAGGACCGAGAGCTTGAGCTAGTCGGAAAAATCTCAGCGTGGGACCGCTGCGAAAAAGATGCGGACAAATTCGCCGCGAGCATTGGCCACCCGCGACCAGGCCAGCAGGAAAAGTTTATCGAACGCGGTCTGCCCGATGACCGCGAGTTTATGACGTTGGCCAAGCTCTGGCCGACAGTCAGCGAGGCCAAGCGGTTGGAAATTTTGGAATCAGTCAGGAACGAAACCTGGAGAGAATGACATGAGTTGGAAACAGGCGATTTTGGAGAAGTTCAACCCACCCGAAGAAACGCGGGAGATTGTCGTTGAGGTATTTGCAGCGCAGCCGTGGCTGTTAACTGCCCATGAGGCAAAAGACCGGTTGGCGGCCAATATCCAGCAGTGGCGGGGAACTGACGTGCATGAATTGGAGCGGTTGCTCGTTGGCGTGGCCAAGACGCCGCCGCCGGTAGAGCGTCCGGTACCGGATGCAACTTGCCGTACCGAGAAGGCTATCGGCATCCACCGCGAACGCTGGACAGAAAAGGGAGTGGCACAACGATGACACCACAACGCGACGAACACGGCCGAGCCCAAGGCCTAACAGTTGGCCAACTGATCGAACTTTTGCAGCACTTCGACCAGGATTCAAAAGTCTGGTTTAACCGGATGAATACCGACTGCGAGACGTTGGCCTATGCCGTGGTCGGCGGATTCATCCAGGACACTGGCGCGGGTCCCGAGGTCCAACTTTGGACCATGCCAGAGTTTGAACTGCAAAGCAACGATGACATGCCAGACGATGGCGTGGATTTTGAGCCTGAAGAATGGCAACTGGCAATTGCCGAACGCCAGCTGAGCGTATGACATGCGGCAATTCGTTGACAACCAAGGCCGCATCTGGTTCGTGTCTTGCACGCGGGCCACGATGCGGAACGTACGCAAGCAGACGGCATTCGAGCCGCGAGAACTGGCGACCAACTTCGAGCTTTGGCGGGATGCCAGCGTTCAAGAGTTGGTCGATCTGCTTTACGTCATTTGCCAACAGCAGGCCCAATCACGCGGGGTGAACCAGGAGCAGTTCTCGCAGGCCCTGGAAGGTTGCGAGGAACGCGCCGTGGAATCCTTGGTATTGGAAATCGGAAGTTTCAAGACAAAGAGCGCGAGCAAGCTCATTCGAACGTTTTTTGAGTAAAGGATGGAACGATGGCAGCACGAGGAATCCGGGCCGGCGGGGCCTATGTGGAGATTTTCGCCGATGACAGTCCACTCCGCCGAAGCCTGAACGGGCTATCGTCGAAGTTCAAGAAAGTGGGCAGCGACCTTGCCCGAGTCAGCGGCATCTTTGCCGGTGCGGCCGGAGCCGGTGCGGCCGCCCTTGCGTGGCCGTTGCAGATGGCCGCCAACCTGGAGAAAACCGAGGCCGCGTTCACCACGCTACTGAAGGACGGCAACAAAGCCAAGGCGCTACTTGGCGAACTCCGCGACTTTGCGGCATCCACCCCGTTACAGTTTGACGAAATCGCCGACGCCGCCAAAAAACTGATTGCGTTTGGTTCGTCCGCCGGTGACGTTAAGGAAGAACTCCGCCGTATCGGTGACATTGCCGGGGCGGTAGGCGCACCTATCAGCGAAATCGCCGAAATCTACGGCAAGGCCCGAGTCCAGGGCCGGCTATTCGCCGAGGACGTGAACCAGTTGACCGGCCGGGGCATTCCGGTGCTAGAGAGCTTCGCCGCCCAGTTGGGCGTTACGAAGGACCAGCTAAAGGACGCCGTGAAGGATGGCAAGCTAGGATTTGCGAACCTCGAGCAAGCATTCAAAGACCTAACCAGCGGCAGCGGCCAGTTTGCCGGCGGCCTCGAGAAGCAAAGCAAAACGCTGATAGGTGCATTCTCAACGCTGAAGGATAACATTGAGGCGGCATTCAGGCCGTTTGGCGAAGCATTGCTGCCCGCAGCCAAAGGCGCGTTGGGCATCGCAACCAAAGCCGTGCAAGCCTTCAGTAAATGGGCCGAACGCAATAAAGGGTTGGCGGTGGGATTCGCCGCAGCCGTGGCCGCATTGGGTGTATTGGGGTCCTCAGGTCTGGCGGCCTCAGCTGTTTTCTTCGGACTGTCACAAGCCATGACCGGCATAGGCGCGGCTGGTGGTTTGGTGGGCTCCGCCGTGGGCGCGGGTCTT
>JANSWS010000257.1 GCA_024743355.1 bacterium | reverse complement strand
TTTCAGCTTGAGATGGCGTTCGAAAAAGGGGAACTCAACTTCAGTGCGATACCACTCCGCGGTAGACCAGTCAAAAGAGGCATCACCGAGCTTGTCGCCAGCAGTCCCATTCCAGCCGCCGTGATACCAGGGCCCCATGACCAAGGCATTCTCGATCTGGGCGTTGTTCTTTTCGATCGCCTCGTAGATCCGCAATGGTCCGTAGAGATCTTCCGTGTCAAACCAGCCACCGACGACTAGCGAAGCACAGTGAACGTTCTTGAGGTGTGGAATGATGTTGCGACTTTGCCAGAAGTAGTCGTAATTGGGATGCTCGGTGATCTCATTCCAAAATGGAATCTCGCGTTGAAAGTGCCGTTCGTTAACATTCTTTAGGGAGCCCAGGTCCAGATAGAACTGATAGGCGTCATTGGTCTCAATATCCAGGCGTTCACCGCGTTCGGTGGTAGGGCCAGAGCGCACGCGTCCGAATGAGGAAAAGAAGGTCACCGCCAACTGGACGTTGAAGGCTCCATTGCGATGCATATCATCCCAAAACCAGTCACCGATGGGTGCTTGTGGCGAAATGCACTTGAGTGCCGGGTGGGAATCAATCGCGCCGGCGGCAGTGAAAAAGCCTGGGTAAGAAATTCCCCACTGGCCGAAGCGGCCATTGTTGTTGGGGATGTTTTGCAGCAACCACTCGATGGTGTCGTAGGTATCGGTGCTTTCGTCGAATTGCTCTCCCTGCTTGTTGGCGAGATGGGGCCGCATGTTAATGAACTCACCCTCTGACATGTAGCAACCCCGCACGTCCTGGAAGGCAAAGATGTATCCGGATTGCTCAAATGCGGCACTGGGACCCAATCTTGTCTTGTAGACGTCCGCTCCATAGGGTCCAACACTATAGGGCGTCCTCATCAGAATAATGGGATAGGTCTGGTTTTCACTGGCCGTGTAGGGAATGTAGACACTGGTGAAGAGCTTGGTTCCATCCCGCATCGGAATTTGGTACTCGTATTTGGCGTAGTGCGAGCGAATATATTCCGCACGGGAATCAGTCGCATCTTGACCAAGCACATCGCCGACAAATCCGACCCAGACAAGGAAGACCAGAATAACGTTCAGACTCAATCTCATGTTTGCTCTCTCGTTGGCGCATTGATTTTCGCACTCGATTCCAACGCTTGACTGACCTCGAGAAGACGCGTTTCGAGAAGCCCTGTCACAGCCAGTTGGAACAAAGCCTAGACTAGTCCCTTCGTCGGCACCGTTCCAGGGATGGTCTATGGGGAACGTCTATTTCCCCGTGTGTAGCGAGCGTTGCCATTCACTTGATGTCGTAGTTGGGACGCGTAATCACGCAATTGGGTATAGATCCAAATCTGGCGTGGAGCCGTTTCGTTAGGAACGGTGCTAATGACGCGACAAACGCAAACTGCCCTGGAAAACGTGGTCCAAACGTAAACGCAAAGGTTAAGAGTGCAAGAAGATTTGCGCGAAGCCTTGCCAATTGCCCCACCCACTGGAGAATGACCGTTATCCCTTTTACAGAGCACTACCGCCGTTCCGGTAGAGGGGGATTCCACATGCCTTCGGTGTACCTTCCATGACTAAGTTTCGCCGGCACTCCGGCTTTACGATCATAGAATTGCTGGTGGTCATTGGCGTTATCGCCATTCTCGCAGCCTTGCTGCTGCCGGCCATCAATCGGGCTCGCGAAAGTGCGCGGAAGGCCAGTTGCCAGAACAATCTGCGACAAATCGGAATCGGCCTCAACATGTTCTCGGATGTGGACCCGCAAGCGCGAGTATGCTCGGGTGCCAGCGACTTTACGCGTGATGGTTGCATGGATACCGTCGGTTGGGTGGCCGACGTGGTCAACATGAACGCTGGAAACGTCAATCAGTTGCGCTGCCCTTCGAACCCGCTGCGCGGTTCGGAGAAACTGAACGACTTGTACGGCAAGTCAACGGCCAACGCCAAAGAAGGTGCGAAGCCCGAGGCGCTAACAAAGGGTGTTTGCGGCCAGGATAGCTGGGGTAACGTGCCTTCCGTGGCGGGTTCCGGAGAATTGGCGGGACTGCGCGGAACACTCCGGAGCGGGCCGCACTGATTGCACGGGCTTTCGTCGAGCAGGGTTACAACACCAACTATGCAGCCAGCTGGCATTTAGTCCGCAGTCAGTTGAAGCTGGAGGCAAACCCCAAAAGTAGGAATGGCTATATGACGTCTGGCGAAGCTGATTGGGCGCCGAAAGGGCTCAGAAGCACCATGGGCCCGCTGCGACGTTCGGTACTCGAGACAGGCCGAATGACGCAAAGTGCGATTGCTCTGCTCGGTGATGCCGCCCCTGGCGATATCAAGGATGCAGGCGCCAAGGCCACGTTGGCGTATTCTCCCAGCGACCCTTGGGGACAGGTAGCCGACGATGGACAGAGCCGCACGTTTATCGAAGCCGGGGAGCTGCTATCGGAAGCCTTTAATGATGGCCCGAGCTACTATTACAAAAAAGAAAACAAGATCGCGACTATTCCTAGTGGAGCGAGTCTCGACAAGCAAATTGATTGCGAACTCAATGGTAACTGCCCACAGTGGTTTGGGCAGAACGGCTATTACTTGCAAGACACCCGCGATTGGTTCGCGGTGCACGGTGGGGCCAAGGGAGGAACCTGCAATATCTTGTTCGCGGACGGTTCCGTTCGAGAGTTTTACGATAAGAACCAAGACAAGTTCCTCAACCCGGGATTCAAAATTCCCAACAATCTGACGGATGACCAGTATCGGACTATCGGATATCGCAGCTCAGACGTCGAGCTTCCAAAGATCGAAGTCTTTAGTGGTCTATTCTTGGATGGAACTTTGAGCAAAGCAGCCAACTTTGAGTAAGGATCGTTCGATCCATAACTGTCGCATTTCGTTCCCGCGAGAGCTGCAGAAAACGCTACTTTCGCGGGAGCGAAAGGCGACTGTCAGACACTTGTTGATCCAACGTCGCGACTTTATGTAACTGTCTTTTCAAGAAGTCGTCACGAATGGGGTCGCGCGATTTGGATTCCGCTTTCTGCCCCTTACGCGATTAGAGACAACGAGCAGCAGCGGATAGAATGTTCCATTGCAAACTGGTTGAACCGGCGGGCATTTGACATCATGGCCCTTGAACTCCCCGCTGGCGTTCTAACTCTCGCAGCAGCCTTTTCGTCGGTACATCGCGAGGGTACCGTTTCAAGATCTTTTCGGCCAATGCGGCGGCTTCGCCAGGTTGGTCCAGGTCGCTCAAACATTGAGCCAGATTAAAGCTGGCGTCCAAATCGTTTGGACGTTCCGCTTCGGCATTCGCAAACCACTCCGAGGCTTGCTCCAATTCACCGTTTTCATAGCACAGAGTGCCGAGTGCAAAGGCTGCCAGATAGTCTGGCCCCACTTCCCATGCCCGCTTGTAGTAATTCCTTGCCTGCTCGTGAGTCGAAGGCTCAGAGTCCCGGGTCGCGCGAGTTAAATTGCCTAAATTGACCCAGGGTCGCGGATTGTCGGGTTTCAGTGCAATTGAGGCTTCGAAGGCGCTTCTCGCTCCCTCGCGATCCCCCATCATTCCGCGTACCATGCCCAAGCTGTTGAGTGTTTGATAGCGGTCGAAGTCATAGTGGTCCGCGCGTTCCAGCCAGATTAAGGCCTCCTCCAACCGATTGTTCTGCGTATATGCGAGTGCCAGATTCTGCATGGCCGCGACCGAGTTCGGATTTTTGCTCAGCGTGTCCTCCCAAAGGGTGATTGCGTTCTGGAAATTGGGAAGGTGACGATGCAGGGCATACACGTAGCCAGCTAAAACCAAGACAAGGGGAAGGTAGCTCAAAAGTCGTGATGATTTAGTAACGTGTGCCGTGCGGCGAGCCAAGAGCCACAAGCCGGTCCAAAGCAGGCACAGGATACCTACGATGGGCAGGTATACGAAGTGATCCGCCACGAAGGAAAATCGATGAGGGTAAACATTCAAGAATCCCAGAGCCGGAAATGCTGAGCCTACGAAGAAAGCCAACGCGGCAAAGGGACCACGCATGCCTCTCCAGGCAAAAGCAACAACCATGGCAACCGCCAAAATGCAGATCGCGATCGCGAGCCATGACCCGAGATCCATTGAGGGATCAAAGCGAGGATAAAAGAAGATCTGTTGCACTGGAAGCAACGCCTGTGAAGCATAGTGTACCAAGCATCGGGCCGCGATCCCCATGCGTTCCAGCCAGCCATACTCCCAATCTGCACCAACCGCTCCGACGTGCAATCGCTCGAGTCTCGCTGTATTCCAGCCGACCGCGCCTCCCACTGCCAGCAGCGGCAGCATGATTCCCAACTGTTTGGCGGAAATTCTTCCAGCGTGAAACCAGCAGGCGAGTAGCATACCTGCAGGCAAGCTGGCAGTAACCGTCTTGCTGAACAAGGCCATGGAAAACGTGAAGCATCCCAGCATAAAGCGAAGAGCTATGGCAGTTGCTCTCGAATGGGACTCCTCAGGTCGCGATTCATCTGCCGTACTGGGCGAATACCATTGCTGAAGAAGAGGCCACCAGATGAGCCAAGTGATACCGTAGAAAAAAGCACTGAGAAGGTTTTTGAGTTCGGATACCCAGGCTACCGTTTCGACTTGGATGGGATGCAGCGCAAAGGCCAAGCCGATCCAGATTGCCGCTCCCAATTGGAGTCGCTTTAGGATCACGACACAGAGGGCCGCGTTGCAGGCGTGAAGAAGAACGTTGACCAGATGGTAGCCTAGCGGCCAGTCGCCAAACAACTGATACTCGATCCACAGCAGACTGAATACTGCAGGATAGTACTGGGGGGATTTTGCAGGCTCGAACCAAATAGACCAAAGGCCAGAGAATTCCCTTAGAAGTGGATTCAAATAGACATATTGGTCATCATCCCAAATCCAGCCAAGATCGATGGCCGTTAGGTAAGCGACTATCGCCACTAGGGCGACAAGCAGCGGAGACAAGCTTGCGTAGGTCGGTGAAGAAACCTGCAGGGGCTGCTGGTCATGATGGGAAGAAATGCTGGTCGGCAAGATTGGCTGCGCTCGGATCTCGACTAAATTGACTTCGCCAGACGGAGACGCGGCCTAAAGGGGAACCGTTAAACCAACGACTCCGTTTAGATCTGGCTCGCGGCCGATCAGTTTGTCGATGGCGTCCAGGCGTCGATTGGCCCTAATGCGATCGATCCCGTCAGGCAATTCGTTTCGGAAAGAAAGATACCACTTACGTGAACGCTGCATGGCAGCTTGAAATATCAACGTTTCGTCCCTGTGTTCCTGGCCATAATCCCACCAACCGTCGGCTAATGCGATTTCTCGATCGGTATTTCCGTCTTGCTGAATTTCCAGCAGCGCCAGTTCCCGCAGAGAGCGATCCGGAGCCTTGGCCAGCATGGAGGCTCCCTCCTGCCAGTTGCCTTTGACAATGCACAAATACCAGCCCACTGCGAAATTCGCCGCCGCGCTTTCGGGATCATTTCGCAGCGTCTCAAGATGTTGAGCGATTCGAGGAAAATAGCGTTTCCCCTCGTCGACCCGTTCCTTCAGCACCTTCCACCTGTAGTTGGTTTCGATGTTGTTAATGGTTCGTACGACCGATAGTCCGTAGTCGAGATTTGTCTCTGCAGACCTGAAGTCATCGTCCTGGATGTTGGAAACAATAAGCTCTTCCAGCCGTGGAATCAGGTTCGCGGCCTTGTTTAGTTCGGTACGCAGAGTGCCTTTGTCGCCGAGAAATCCCTCGAACATCTTGCTTTCGAAGTCAGCGAGCGAGATGTCAAACTGCCGATTTAGTTCATCGAGAATCTGTTCTGCGAGTTTCGGATCGCGCCCTCTAACTGCTACGTTCAAGGCAGTCCGTAGTCCGACAAAGAGATCCGCTGGAGGCATGCTGGACGGTTCGGGAGCTTGCTTGTTTCTTGGATCGCCATCGTCAAAGTAGTCAGAAGAGACTCCGCCGGAACGGTTGCCCGTCATCAGCTGATAAATTTCACTCGCCAAAGCTGCATATTCAGTGGGGGTTCGAGCTCGATTGAAGGAAGCTTCATAGGTCTGCCTCATTTTACCCTCCGCAGCGAGAATCTCTTGTCTGTCAGGCAAGGGATTGCGGATGTTCGCGGTTACTGACTGTGCGTCGCTCGAGTCGCTCCGTGTTCCCAAGCCACTAGGTTGTGACTGGCTGGTCGCCAAAGCTTCCGAGGCGCCACCTAAAGTTGGACGGTTGCTTCCACCTGCCTCAACAGGCGGGTACTCCATAAATTGAGAGAAGGGTAACGCATCTCCAGCCTCGAAGGTGATTGCATTGAAAAGATATCGGGTGTTGATCGGCTTGGGCCACAGCGCAGCTTGTCCTGTCATCCAGCCCACAAAGACTCCGTCTTCTCGAAGATTACCCAATGCTCGATCCAGCGGTTCTTCACGGAAATCGTAGTCGAAGGGGGAGGTCCATGGGACTGCGGCCGCGTCGTCGACTTCGGCTAGCAGAAGTACTGAAGGCGCGTCGCTAATCTCTGTCTTGTCTTTACGTTCCGTTTCGGAGAACAACGCTGCACCGTTCACAAACAGCTGGTAGTTGGTGTAGGTATCGAAGCGTTCCGGACTGACAAACTCGTTGGGAATGTACTCCAGCAGTTTCATGTTCTGCGGGCTATCCCATGGCTCTCGCAGGTTGAAACGGTCGTAAAGTTCCTGGTAGCCGAGCAGGGGTAGAATCTGCACACGCCAGGATAAACCGGGGCGACCAACAGAATCACGCATTACGCTCGTCTGTACAACTGGATTCTGATTGATCCAGTCCACCAAAGTCCCGGTCAGTTTCTGCACGTTCGATGCACTGATTCGCCGCCGATCGTTCTGCGAAAGTGGTTGTGCCGGACTCCGTTTACTGATGGGCACAATTCCAGCGATTGCATCGGGTTCCGCAGTCGCTGCAGAGGTCTCCGATGTCGAACTAGCTTTTGGCGGAGCAGGGCGTGAAGCCGCAGTTCTGGATAAATTGGTGGGCGGCGGATCGGCCTCAACTTTCGCTGTGGCGGTTGGAGGAGGCGGGGTAGACGCAACATTCGAGGCCGGTGCACTTGCGGAAGGGGCGAGCTCTACGGATGATTCCTCGTCTTCGGTATCCTCATCGTCGTCGCTTCGGCTAATTCCGTAGCGAGCCAGATCGGATTGTGATATCGCACCAGAACCTCCGCAGCCTGAAAGGCATAGCAAAAGCACTCCCGAGAAAAGGGTCAAGAGCAGACGACCGCTCGAAATCGAACGCCAAGTTGAGTACATGTGACTTACCTGAATTTTGACTGCCTGGTGCTTAAATCGCTGGTCAGAGAGATTCCCCATTCAACAAGTTGCTCAATAGGGGTTGGTAGGCGCCACCACCGATTAGCAGCGGAATTGCGATATCGATCGGTCCCAGGTGTTCTTTTGCGGCTCTCAGCGACCTTTCCATCTCTCTTTTGGGAACGGCACAGGCCTCCTTAAGACTTGAGGCTGCAGCCACAGTTGAGCTGCAAAGCAACAAGTTCCTTCGCAGTTTGTCTGCGTCGCTGCGGGTTATCTTCAGTCCCGCCGCAAGCGACTGGTTGATGTCGTCGATTCCCCAGTCGATGGTCCGGTACCAACAGCCGAATTTGGTGATGACCTCAAAAGTCGTTCTCATCGAACCTACATCGATCAGCAGTATGGCCTGCGAAGCAGTTCCCGCAACACTGTCGGATTGTAATTCACCTAGATAGTTTAAGACCGTTATCGCGTTGAGAACCGCCAGTGGTTCAGGTAGTAGGCCGGCCAAGTCGACATTCAGTCTTTTCATCATCGATAACCGAGCCTCAACTTCGTTTCGCTTCAGGGCAAGTACCATCGCCCTTTGGGAAACACTCGTTTCCGAAGTCGGTTCAAATTTCGCGTATGCTGTCGACAGCAGATCCAAATTGATTGGGATATGCGCACGTGTCTCCTGTGCGATAAACGTTTCATGCTGGTTGGGATTGTCGACTGGCAATTCGAGATAGCGTGCTAGCAGGTCACAACCTGGCATATTGCAGATCACGGGGATCTGTCGAAACGCATCGTCCGAGAATAGCCCTTCTAAAGCTCGGAATACAAGAGTTGACTTCGGCGCGTCTGATTGCTTCTCTGAGTTTCCGGATGTCGAAATGGGTATCAATAGAGCACGTTCTATGCAGTATCCCGCTTCAACTTGTTTCAGACAGATTGCTTTGATGTTTGAATCCCCTATATCGACTCCCCAGGCGGATTCAGCGGCTACCTTCTTCTTCAGCCCAAGGCGACCAAGGACTCCTGACTTTTGTGGTCTCAAGAAATTGGCGGACTCATTGCCAAGCCCTAAGCCCTGGGTCGCCAAACCAAACGCACTCCAGAACTGCGTTCCTGATTTAGCCAGACTTTGTGGCCGTACTCCGGGAAGGCCGGTTGGCAATGTAGCGGGGCAGATTGGAGAATTGAACGTGGCCGCGCGAGGCTTCATCCAAGCTGGATAAAGGTGGTAATCCTTGGCGGGTTTGTGCGTGGAAACCGTCTGATAACGCTTGCTTAGTTGTTCGACCAACTTATCGTTGGGAGTTAGATGTGAGATTCGATCGACGGCGGCACCGATGAACGGGGTCGCAAACGGGGAGGCGGCAACAACCTTGCGCAGGAAGATCAATTCTTCCAGCGATTCTCTTTGTGAGCGATATTGTTCAGACTGATAGTCCGCCGGGACGGCATCCAGTGCTTCCAGAGCTTCTGCGTGTTGCCCCTTGTTTATCAATCCGTTGGCGACCAAAAGAATGCGTTCGCAGACCTGAGCCAGGAGCGAAGCGTACTTGTCATTCTCTGGATAGAGCGATCTCAGCACATTGAGTTCAGCAATCGCCGCCGACCAGTCTTTCCTGGGCAGGGCCTCTTTCAAGAGACGTTTCGCTTGATCTGCCGCCCGTGACTTTTCCTGGGTGGCAAGAAGAGAGCCACGAAGCTCTTCGGTCAGCAAAGCGAATGGCACCGATTCGAGCAGTTGGGCAATCTCATGATATTTCCAAGCCTTGTGCAATTCTTCGACTTGCCGCGGCAACTCAGAAACCTTGGCTCCCCAATGGTTGATCTGTTGTTGAATCTCCGCCTTCAGCTTTTGAGCCCGCGTAACAATCTCTTTGAAACGGAAGTCCGGCAAATCCGTAAGAGGTTCAACCATGCGGCGGGCCTTGTTTAAATCACCGCCAACAACCAACTCTTCGGCCTCGGTCATCTTCTGCAATTGCTGTTGCAGCCGCCTCTCATTTTCAGCCTTCAAGTCAAAGCCACACTGCTTGCAGAAGTTGTGGCCGATAAGGGATTTAGCATTACAGCCCGGGCATTTCTCCCACAGGTAATGTCCGCAACCGGCACAGTATTGATCCGATGCGTCGTTGACGGTGCCGCATCCGCCACAAGCGTTCTGTCGTGTTGTATCTGCAGTTGAGGACATAAGAGGAGTCCAAGAGCGGAGCGATAACGCGACTAGTTCTCGATAACTGTCAAGATGATAGGAAGTTCGAGCTGATCATCGCCCGCCGGCATCCCTGGCGTGAGTATTGTCAGCTTGCCGGCTTGCTGGCGGTTATAGATGGCAGGGCGAAGTTTCTCGGTCATCTTTAGATTAATGCGAAAGGAATTCTGAGCCTTGGTCGAATCAAAAGACTCCACCGATGCCGCCAAGCCGGGAATGCCTTCAGCAGTGACGGTCAAAGCGTTCGGGCGCTCATCACCTCGAATACGGCCGACGATCGTCCAGCTAGCCCCCTCCGTCTTGCTCGGATGCAATTTGCCCAGGTTAATTTCCCCGTCTCCGTTGACCGCCTTGCCATACAAGCTGACTCGACGCACTACCGTACCGTGAAAGGGAATCTCACAAAGCACTGTTCCATCACCTAGAGTGGGGAAGTCGAGGTTGCGAAGTTGCTTCTCTTCGCTGGATAGCTCGTCTTCGCCGCCGGTATTTGCTGGCATCGTCTCAACATCACCCGCGTTCCGCGACACGGATGTTGCGGTCTCATCTACGGAGGGCGACCAATTTTCGGGTGGCTCCACGAAAACACGCAGTCTGCCCGATAAAGGACCTCGCGTGGCCGTGCCGTCGTAGCTTAAGTTGATTACCAAACCGGACCGTGCGTTTCGAATCTCATTATCTCTGGCAAAGGCGCCTTCAAAAGGCTCCGTGGAAAGCTCAGCTTGGACGTGTTCGTTAGTGGATTCGATGCGGACCGCTTTCATTTCCTCCCATACCTGCGAGTACAGAACGAACTGTGCGGTAGCCATGGTTTCCGGGATTAATCGGTCAAAGTTTACGGCAGTGGGATGAGCTCCCAGAACAGCACGTACAACACCTCGAACCGAAAGTCGAATTTCTGGATTGCTTGGATCATTCGTACGAACGATGGCCGACTGCTGAAATTCCGTTTTGGCGTGTCCACTGTTCCAGGTCAGAGTGACAGTTTGGCTATCGCCAGGCGGAATGATTGCCTCCTTGAGATCGGAAAGAGTGCATTTGCAACTACTATGTCCGCCTTGAATAACAAGGGTCTCCTTCCCGTGATTTTCGATAACGAATGTATGTTTGCCTACGGTCAGCGGGTCCATCATTCCGAAGTCGAAGTCGGGTACATTGCAAACTGCAAGCGGTAGTTTCGCGTTGGGGTCATTGCGAAGCGCAGCGACCTCCTTTACCCGAGCGATCATCTCGGCGGCTTCAGCTTCCTGTCCCACGCGAACGAAGGGCTTGGTTCCCGCGTAAGTAGCGACTATGCCTAATAACAGACCCAGGACAGAGAGGGCCGCGATAATTTTCAAGAAACTTTTCATGGACTCACAGAAGTTAGAAAAGACAGGGCGACAACGCCGCCCTGTCCGAACCAGACGTGCTGAAATTCGAAAGACTTACTCGAAGTTTGCAGCCTTGGCTGAGGAGGACGACAAGAACAAACCGTTGAACACTTCACCCTTGGGAAGTTCAACATCCGGGCTACGATATCCAATGGTGCGATACTGGTCGTCGGTCAGATCTTTCGGGATGTTGAAGCCAGGGTTCAAGAACTTGTCCTGGTTAACATCGTAGAATTCTCGCACGGATCCGTCGGCGAACAGGATGTTACAAGTTCCGCCCTTGCTTCCGCGAGTTGATGGCGGAGAGAGCATTTCTCCATGAGGCGCTCTGCACGTTGGCTTTCGAGGTCCTGTAGCAGCTGTTGCAGGTTCTGCTCTTCAATCTCCACGCGTCGTAACTTATCCAGCAGTGACTGGAC
>JANSWS010000230.1 GCA_024743355.1 bacterium | reverse complement strand
CGGCGCCTAACCAATCAGGAAAACAAACCATGCACAGAATCAAAACGAACAAACCGCCAGCTGGGCCACCGGTCTGCCAAAATTTTCGCCTGCTAATCGGTCAAAATCGAAATCAGCGGTCGCTTGATTGAGGACTAGTCTGAGATAGGTTGCCAGAAAGACGACGAACAGCGCGAATCCGAAACGCGTAATCTGCTCGCGGAGGTGAAAATTCCTCTTCGTGCCCATAGTACGCTCGTTTGATTGAGAATTACTTCGATCTGGTTTGACATTGCCAGGCAAGCCGGCAGCTAGAGACGGAGATACCGCCATGTGCCGGCTCGCCTTTGCATGACAGCACGTTGCAATTCGCCCATGCAACCACAACTTGCTTGATGATCCGCACCGCTTTCGCTGTTGTTCAAGCAAGTGCGGTTGTTGCCTTTCAGGCTAAGCTGTGAAACATTTTGGCTTTGGATTTACAAGCACGCAGCGCCAGCAAGTGTGTACTTGATAGCGACCGCAACTCACTCGCTTGCGCGGCGTGCTTGTATTTTCGGGCAAGCCGCTCGACACAAATGGCTCAAAGCGTTGCCTTTGAGGCGGGCGACTGTAATGTCGGTTCATCCAGTAGATGGACTAACTTTTCCAATTGAAGTGGCTTGGAAAACCAGGCGTCGAATCCTGCAAGGCCGTCAGGAAGAACCTGCATTCGAGGTGAACTGCCGCTAATGCCAATGACTTTCAACGTATTCAATCGCTTGTCGGACCGAATGCAGCGCAGTGTTTCCTCGCCACACAAGCGAGGCATCTGCAGATCCAGCAATACTGCATTTGGTAACCTGGATCCATTCAACTGCTCGATTGCTTCCACTCCGTCCTGAGCCCCCGTGACTTCGAAGCCATGCATTGATAGTACGGCGACGAGTAGCTCCCTTTCGTTGGCGTCGTCGTCAACGACCATCAGTCGAAGCTTTTGTGACGGAGCGACATCTGAATTCGTGTCGGGATCGACTAACTGAACAAACTTCTGATCCAAGTCAGTGAGGGCATTGGTAGCTGACTCGATTATGGGCAAGTCCGCATCGGTCAACCCTCTGGCTTCGGCCCGCCGCAACAGCTCCAGTTTCAGAATCAGCGCATTCAATCGATTGCGGAGCTCGTGCGAACAGAACGTGGAGCTCAACGAACGAATCGTGGTGAGCAAGTCGTCGCAACTTGCGAGCTCTCCCCGCAAGACCTGCAGGTGTTTGGGGGCTTCGATACCCAGCTTCACGCCGTTGGCGGAAGTCCTCAGAACACGAACGGTAACGCCCAGCGCGGGGAACACAATTTCCTCGGCCGATTTACGCGAAAGGACCAGCATTAGTGTATCTCCATAAAATGTCCGTGCTCCCATTCGGTAGCAAACGTGACATGCACTAGATCCAAGAACGGAGAGCAATCATTGCCAACCTGTTCGCATGCAGAAAGCGATTCCGTAATGTCCTCGCTGCCGTGATGATATGCTCGAAACGCAAACGCATCAAGCAGGAAAAGGGGGCAATCGTTGATGCGAGGGCTGTTCGAGAGGATCTCAGCATGAGCTTGTTCCATATTCGCTGATGGCATGGGTACGGTTGGGCCAGGTTTTGGTCCTGCGACGCTCAACACCCGACCGAGCGAGAACACGTTAGCCAGATGCATGCATTCTGACATTGCTGGGGATTCATGGAGAAGAATCCGGCTGAACGGCTCTACCGGTAACACTCTCAAACACTGGCACAGACAATTCTACACCTTACGGAGTGGCACGTCGTGTGGCACGGGCCTAGCCCGTGTGGTTTCCGCTTAGCAGCTTGCACTATGTTCAACTCAGAACTTTGATCGAAGAGAATGCGACGTACGCCAAGTTTGACTCTTTCGATTGCAACTCAGAGTTCATCCTCGTACAAGCTGCTAAAGCTCTCAAACACTGGCAGAGCCAGTGCCACACTTTATGGAGTGGCACGTCGTGTGGCAAAACTGGGGACGCAAGCGCCCGCGGCAACTCGCAAAAGAAAACCCGCACGATTCACAAAGTGCGGGAAAACGCTAGATCTTAAGAGATTGTGGCCATTTTGGAAAATGGCTCAGTAGCGGAGGAGGGACTCGAACCCCCGACACGCGGATTATGATTCCGCTGCTCTAACCAGCTGAGCTACTCCGCCAAGCGAATTTCTTAGGGCCGCTACGCCCTTTTTACGCCTTCTCGCTTGGATTAGGCAGGGCTATTATAGGCAAAGGGGCATCCCACGGACTAGGTGGGATGCCGAGTAACTACCTGCACTTTTGCCGATGAGGTAGCCACCGATGGCTAATTCTACGCCCGCACGAAAACGTGCGAAAGCTCAACGGGATTGTCCGTTGTATCTGCACAAATCCGGCCAATGGACCAAGAAAATCTTGGCCCGAACAGTCTATTTCGGCAGTGACCGGGACAAGGCTTTAGAAAAGTACGCCCACGACCTGCCCTACCTGCTCCGAGGCGTGAAACCTCCGCCAATGCTCGACGCCCCAGAGGGTGCCTGCACTGTCGGCAAAATGGTTGATCGCCTTTTGGAGTTCAAGCAATCGCAGGCCAAATCTGGCGAGATCAGCGGGCGCACGGTTAAGGACTTAGAACGCACTGGCGGCATCCTGAAGCGTGAGCTAGGCGAGACCCTAGCCGTTGAGACGATCACCCCCGAGGACTTTACCAGGTTGCGTGAAAAACTCAGCGAAGGCCGTGGCCTGGTTGCCCTCAGGAATGAGATCAGCCGGATGCGGCAGTTCTTCAACTACGCCTTCGAGGAAGGATTGATTGACAAAGCGATTCGATTCGGCCAAGCATTTGCCAAGCCCGGGAAGAAAGCGATCCGCAGGGAGTCGAGATCCAAGGCAAAACGATCCTTTACTGTCGAGGAACTGCGCACGCTATACCAAGCCGCCGACAAGACCATGAAGGCATTCATGCTGCTGGCCTTGAATGGCGGTATGGGCAATAGCGACATCGGACAACTGAAATTTGAGCACCTGACGGAAGATGGTTGGGTGGATTTCCCAAGGCCGAAAACGGAAGTTGACCGAGAATTTCCACTCTGGCCCGAGACGATCCAGGCGATTGAAGCTGCCAAGAATGACCGGGGCCGCCTGCCTCACGTCTTTGTCACCAAGTACGGGCAGCCGTGGCACAAGGAAGGCGAGTCAGCGAGCCCAATCAGTGCCGAATTTCGCAAGTTGCTAGTCAGATGCGGATTGCACAAGGAGGGCCGGGGATTCTACGCGCTCCGCCATGTCCACCGCACGCTAGCCGATGGTTCACGCGATCAAGTCGCTTGCAACTACATCATGGGGCACTGCGATGATTCCATGGCAGGAATTTACCGCGAAGGCATCGAGCCGGAACGATTGCAGGCTGTCGTCGATCACGTGCGCTCGAAGCTGGCTCCGATCTTCGAGGAGGTGGCATGATGTTACTCCGATCTCTACTGGAACTTCTGGATAGCTTCCCGCAATCAGGCACGGAAGGCGAGAAAAAGATGTTCCTGTTCGAAGTCTTTTCGCGAGTCGAATTTTTCCTCGCTCAGTGCGGAGGCGATGACGGCTCATACCCGAAAATCGGGATTCGATATGCAAAGGACATCCTTGCCGCCTACCAGGAAAATGGCATCGATCGCCATCCACCCGTACCGATGATGCAAATCCTCATCGAGTTTGATAATCACAGCTTCTCGATATACGACTGCGATGATTATGAATCGGCACCGGCCATGATAAGCGACCTGAAGACCGTGCTTTCAATCCTTGAGGAAGGGCAGCCAGCAGCAGCTCGTCCGCCTGACGCTCAAGGCTCGTTCCCACCAGAGTTGGAATTTGAAGTTGAATACTTAAATCGCAACCCGAAGTCGAGTCGGACTGAAGCGGCTGGGGCTTATTGGCGCGGGCTGGATCAGAATCGACGGCAAGAGTTAAAAAACGAATACGGCAGCGACGGAAGCGCAAAGGATGCGATAGCGAAACGGATGGAGAATCAGATGCGGAAGCATTGCCCAGGCTATCGTGCATCGTTCAAATCTAAGAATTAGTCCAGAAAAGCAGACGCCGCCTTCCCTACGGTTTTCCCTAAATTCTTAGGGGAAGCCGTTTTTTTGTGGCTATACCCCAGGGATTGGTGCGTTTCGTTCCCTAAGTGGCCTAGGGCGATAAAGACCTCTGTTTTTACAGAGTTACCTTTGTTTGCGTTGATTCATTCTTCGCAAATAGGAGGTAACCAAATGCAAGAATGCAAACGCGATCCGGTCGATTTACCGGAACCACTCCACAAGGTGGAAGAAATCGCTCGAAGCTGGCAGACCAGTATCGAGCACGTCTTAGCCGAGATTCACGGCGGCGAGTTGAAGGCTGTCAACATCGGCAAGGGGCAAAAGCGCCCACGCTGGCGAATCCCTGCATCTGAGGCCGCTAAGTATCTCTTGCGGAAAACGTACCGAGGTTAAGAAACGCGGCACTGGCCTCCAGCGAATTAAAAGACCGCGCGGGGCGTGCTCGCCCCCGCGCGGTCACTGTGCGTCCCCGACAGACACAGCAGAAAGGACTCTTTCATTATGAGCGAGCAATTAACGCCCGCCTATCCTCAACGGCCAGATTCTTACGCAATCAGGTACGTGAAGTGGCTGCGAGATTCTGGGGCAGCAATCGAGGCTGGACCTGAGGTGGTCGCCCTCCTCTCTGCTGTCGTGTGGACTGAGGACGATCTGTACTGCAGCCGTCCGGTCAATTTCTACAACGAGCAACTATGCCGTGCATCGGGAATCGAAACCGTTCATCGGTTAATTCGCGTCCGGCAGAAGGCTATCGACCTCTGCCTGCTGTCCTATAAGGCAGGCAAGAAGCGAACTCCAGGGAAGTATTTCACCCTCGGCATGCCCTCAGATTCACTGACAAAACGTCAGGGAAACCGAAAGGAAACCGAAACGAAACCGCAACTATCCGTCAGTGAAACCGAAACGAAACCGCAACCCTCCATACCTAACCCTATACCTAACCCTATACCTAACCCTGTACCTAAAGAGGAGAAAGAACCTCCTCCCTCAAAAGAGCAGGACGCCTGGATTATTCCAGAGCATCTCGATTCACCGAAGATCCGCTCTCTGCTCGAAGACTTCGCTCGCATGCGAAAGTCCATCAAGAAGCCAATCAGGAACCGTCGCAACACCTCGGTCTGCCTAAAGCACTTCAATGATCCCGAGCATCTCGCCTACGCAATCGAGTATTGCATCGCCCACGAGTACCAGGGGCTCAAACCCGACTACCGACCTCCGAGCGCTGGCAACGGTCGCCAGCAACCTAAGACTTTCGCGCAGCAGCGATTGGATAACACACGGAAAGCAGCAGAGGAGTTTATCAATGGATGATCAGCAAAAACCAGAGTTTGTGAATTGCATCGGCGGAATGTACGAGTGCTACGGCAGGGAGGCGTCCAGGATGACATTTTGCGGCTATTGGATGGCACTCAGAGACTTGGATCTCACCCAGGTCCAGAATGCCATTATGGAAGCTCTCAGGAGCTGCACTACGGTACCAACCGCAGCGGAATTAAGAGAATTTGTCACCGGCAAATCGGAAGACCGTGCGTTATTGGCCTGGGGCGATGCAGAGAAGGCCGCTAGCAGACACGGACCATACAAGCACGTCAGCTTTTCGGATCCGCTCATCAACGCGACAATTCGCAATCTCGGAGGGTGGCCACAGTTCGTCGAGCGGTTTAGCTCAGCAGACTCTGAAAAGTGGCTGCGGCTGGATTTTCTGAAGACTTACAAAAGCTTCTCTCGGTCTGGCGTGAACGGTGAAGCCTGCCAGGCATTGCCTGGGCTCAGTCAGTCAACCGCGATTGGCGGAAAGGTGGTAGAGCCAAAAGTAGTCCCAGTTGCGGTCAGTTATCAGCCGACGCAACCGAAGCTCATCTCAGGCAATGGTGGATTCGGTGACCGAGTGGCTGCTCTCATCGAGGAGGTGGCTTGATGCAATGCGAGAACTGCGGCCACGAGATCTAACTTCTAGACCATTCATTAGCGGCAGGAGGTGATCGCTCTTGCTTTGGCATTGCATCGCGATGGATATGATCCGGCAGCGATACCGTCAATCCTGCTCCACCTGCGAACCATCGAAAGGAATGCAAATGAAGTGCCCGTGCTGCGAAGCGAATCTCGAAATCGATCCTGGAAATTGCTGCGATCGCTGCGGAAGTCGCATTCTAGTTACTCGGACAATCCGAAGCTTGCTGGGAACCAAACGCTACGGACAATGCAAGTCCTGCGGTCATCGGCAAAAACTGCGAGCGCCAAGTGTATTTCTAGAGTCTGAAAAAAACGGCGAACCGAAGGATGACAGTTTCTACGCACAGGGTTAAATTTGAAAAATAACGCGTTTTTTTGGGGGTTTAGGGGGATTATGTCTACTTCTCATGACCAGCGGTGGCCAATTTCAGCTTCATTGCGAGCAGAAGTCGTCGAACGTGCAACCCAGTTGTCACGGTCGAACAATCCGCGAATTGCCATCCAATCCGCCAAGCTGTTGCGGCAACTTGAGTCATCGAATCAACGAGATGAACACTTTCTTGTCGATGTTGAAGAGTTTAAAGCAAAGGTTATTGCTATTTTGAAGGAGCGACTTGACGAACCCGATGGTTAATCCTTGCTGCCATTAATCTCCCCAGAATCCGCCGATTTCGGGGTCGCATAAACTCGAGTATCTGGGTGATTGCCTCCAGCTGTCCTGAGCTGATTGCTTAATGCGAAAATGCAAAGAACATCGACTTGTCCGGTAGAACTTTCGCAACGCTTGCTTGGCAATTACGAACGTGCCAGAAATAGACAGGTCAACCGTTGCTCGGAGAACACGAATTCGTGCGCGCCCAGTATCTGCCGATGATCAACGGCGATTCCGCGAAAAGTAATACAGCTGTTGGAAGAACTGCTCGCAGAGTTATAAACCCGTATTTGTGCTTATAGCTTTCGATTAGTTGCAGCACTATTGTCAGTCGTCAGATTGGCAGCGGTATCAGATTGTCAAGTTGGGTTTTCCGCTACGCAACGACCCCTTTTTCCGCGGTTTCGAGTCTAACTTAGAGATCAGCGAAGTGGATTGGGTTGGAGTTATGCAGCCAATCGGGCCAAGCGGGATGGGTTTTAAAGACGACCACATTGGAGTAGTGCGCCCCACGCCTTCCGCGGACTCCAGGCACAATCATTCCGTCAAATCGCTGTGAAACAAGCTCGCCTATGATCTGGCTGAAGTTGTAGGTATCCGCGTCGAATCCGCCCACTGCGCAGCGCTCTGCATTGTCGAACACAGCATCTAAAAAATCTTCCGAGTTATCCCGGAAATCAGCTACATGCAAGACATCAAGGGGCAGTTCGAAACGTTGGACGAAAAGGACGCCTTCCGAAACGGCATTCCTGAACTCAATCTGGACCCCTGGTACCGAATCGCTGAGATACAGTACGGCTTTTCCGATTGCATTATACCTTCCATGACGAACCACTTGATCGTCCATGGGAGGTCCCATGTCGCAAGGTTTGGGATGTTCTCCACTAGGAAAGGTACGGCCCCGAAAGAAACCATCGCAACTTGATTCGAGCCGCCTAACTTTAGATAGGGCTTGAAGAAATCTGAGCGCCAACTCACTTTCCAGCATCTCGTCTTTAGATCTCAATTTGGCCCATGAATTGACTTGCCCAAACCATTCACTGCCACGCGTTTCACGTCCACTATGACCCCGCAAAATGCTAAAATCCGCGGATCGGTTTAGGCTGGAAAAATCGTTGCTTGAGGTGTTCTTAGCCATACACATGCTGCTGATTCGTCGATCGACTCAACCGATTGAAAGTACCAGGAAGTTAGCTCACCCTAATGAGGATCGCAAACTTTCTGCAGTCAAGACTTGGACCGTTAGCGAATTTGTTGTGAAATTGCCAATTCCAGCCGTTCCTCTTCGGCGCGCTGGTTTAAGAACCAATCGGTAGACCAGATACGGTGGATGTTCCAGCCGCGGGAGCGGATGATTTCTTCACGCAGACGGTCGCGGTCCCGGGCTGATTTGGCTGAGTGATAAGTTGCCCCGTCGCATTCGATGCCTAGCAGGAACGACCTGTCGCCTTCTCGCTGTCGAACACCAATGTCAATGAAGAAACCCGCAACGCCTACTTGGGGAACTGCATCAAGTCCCATTTGTTCGATTTTGCGGCACACGGCTTCCTCGAAAGGCGATTCGGGGCCGCGGCCAGAGATGGTCGCCGTACCCTGCAAAGTTCCGGTAATCGCGTAGTTGAGGAAATCCTTGTACGCGTTCACTCCGCGGCTTTTGTCTGGGCCAGCCACAATATCACCGGGCATGATCGAGGAGAATACCACCATTCGATTGCGCGAACGAGTTACCAATACGTTCAGTCGACGCCAACCTTTTTGGGTGTTGATGGGACCGAAACGCTGCATCAGGCGGTTGCTTGCAGGATCTTTCCCATATGTGTAACAAACAAAGATTACGTCCCGTTCGTCACCCTGCAAATTCTCCAAGTTCTTGATGAAAAGCGACTCTTCTTCGTGTTGCTTAAGCTTTTCAATGGCGATGGCTGCAGCCGAATCAGATTCACAACGCTTCTCGAGCAACTCTGAGATCAACTCGGCCTGCTTCTTGTTAAAGGTCCCAACGCCGAGTGATTCGTCAGGTTTTGTTATCGCATGTCTTACAATCTCCTCGACAACGACTTCAGCCTCCCTCTGATTCAGACCGCCCGCGCAGGTCGCACCTTCGACGAAAACATGCCGAATACCGTAGGTGCCGTCCTCGCCCGTCGGTGAGGGAAATACGACCAAGTCATCTTCGTAGAATGAGGAGTTGGAGAAGCGGATCAGACTTTCGTGCTTACTTCGATAATGCCAGCGAAGTCGGCGGAAGGGTTGGAAAACCTTCATGGCCGCCTCAAGGACGGATTCAGTATTATCTAGCTGTGTTGCCTCTTCGTCGTCTATCTCTTCGTCGAGGCGGTCGAAGAAGGATGTGGGTGGAAGCTGTTTCGGGTCACCGACCACAACCAACTGTTTCGCACGGAGGATCGTACCGATGGCGTCTTCCGGCTTAATCTGCGAGGCTTCGTCCATGATGACAAGGTCAAACTCAAGTGCTCCCGGTGGCACGAAACGCGACACGGAAAGTGGGCTCATCATCAAGCATGGCTTTAAGGCTTGGACGGCTTCGCCAGCCCTCGTTAGCAGATCTCGGATACGGCAGTGCCTGGTCTGCTTTTGCGACTCATGTCGAATTAAGGCGAGTTCAGTTAACTCTGCTACACGCCCCCTAGAATTTCCAGATGGTACGCGTCGATCAGCAGCCTTCGACGCAATCTCCAATCTGGCAAGTTCACGCAACTTGAGGTCATAGACTTGGAAGTCCTTTCGGATAGCTTCAAGAGTTTTTCCTGACGCATGTTCAAGCATGCCGGACTCCTGGAAAGCAGCTTCTGCAACGACCTCCAAGATAGACAGCTCGTATGACGACGCTAGGTTTTCCAAGTCAATGTCGCCATCAATCGCTAGTTCGCAAAAGCGGCCCAACTGCAACTGCTCGCAGTCGTACCAAGCTCGACATAGGTTCGACCAAGCAGGCAGGTGATCAGTCACTTCTAGCAACGCGACCGCCTGTGCTTGAGTATGCCCAGCTAGCACTGCAACCACGCCAACAGGAAGCCAATCCTCACTAAGCTTGCCGAGTTCTCCTATGCGTGCACGAGCCGCAAGCAGCGTCTCGCAATCGACGAGGCGTTGCTCTACTGCGTCACACAGATCTGAAATTTCGCCGATACTTGGATGCTCGAGAATCCCCACGAGTGTCTTCTTCGGTAATCTCTGGAGTTCGTCATAAAGAGATGTGAACCAGTCAATGGCAGCACGTGAGCTATCTGGATCAGCAACCGATTCTTCGTATATCCCGCGTTCGCTTAGAACTCCCCATAGGCTTTGATCGCCTATTTGATTGTTTAGTGACTCGATCTCTCCCGCAGTTTCCAGTCGCTGCGTGATATCTACGATGGTCGTGTTTGGTTTGCACCCCACTCTATATGAAGAATCGAGCCCGACTCCAATAACATTTCGTTGACAACTGATCTCGTCTAGAAGTTGAACCGGAGCAAGCGTAACTGTGTGACTGAAGTCCTCCATTGTATTTGGCATCGAGTCTATGAGCTTTCGAACCTCTTGGACTAATGCGATAGCCTTTGATGTGTCAAAGTTCCGCAATTGCTTGGAACGTTCCTCCAGGAGCCTTGTCACCAGGTCGAAGTCGCCACCTTCCGACTTGACCAACTGGACCCAGTTGAAGGTGGCCTCAAGCTGTTTCCAGTCTGTCGCTTCACCTTCGAAGTTGGTGCCGAGCTTGCTCCGATACTCTTGATTGTTTCTCATCGCAGACTTTTCCTCGCCTAACTTGCGATTCTCTCGAAGAAGCTGCATGAGTTGCTGCAAATCGCTTAGGCTCCAGTCTTTCGGAACTCCGATTCTCTTGCAGTCAGTCAAGATCTTCTCGGAGGCGTCTGCGAAATATCCGATTTTCTGAGAGAGCTGGCCAATCTCTGCGGCATTGATCGAGCTTATGGAGAATTCTGAGGCATAACTGAAGCTCTCCATCGCATTTGGTATGGAGTCTATGAGTCTTCGTACATCTTGGACTAATGCGATCGCTTTTGCTGTGTCGAAGTTCCGCAATCGCTTGGAACGTTCCTCCAGGAGCCTTGTCATCAGGTCGAAGTCGCCACCTTCCGACTTGACCAACTGGACCCAGTTGAAGGTGGTCTCAAGCTGCTTCCAGTCTGTCGCTTCACCTTTGAAGTTAGTGCCGAGCTTGATCCGATACACTTGATTGTTTCTCAACGCAGACTTCGCTTCACCTAACTTGCGATTTTCCCGCAGAAGCTGCAAAAATTGCCGCAAATCGCTTAGGCTCCAGTCTTTCGGAACTCCGATACGATTACAGTCAGATAAGATCTTCTCGGAGGCATTCGCCAAATCTGCGATTTCCTGAGAGAGCTGACCAAACTCTACCGTATTGATAGAGCTAATGGAAAGTGCTGGTGCATAGTCACCATCAATCCAATCTTCTTTAAACGCACTGAGTGAACGCTTAAGCTCTATGTTGGAAACTCCTGGGATAAACTTCTCTCTGACCTGCAATAGGCCGCAAGCCGTTTCGTAGTTCAAGCCGTATTGTCGAACCGTGTGCGCCCAATCTAACCTAAGTTTTAAGATGTCCCAGTCGGTGTCTATTCCCCGAAATCCTTCTGCAAGACTTTTGGCTATTGCGTCTTCGTTTCTGAATCGCTCTTTATCCGCCGAGAACGTGTCAAAGTCTTCTAATGAGCGAATCCAGTCGTCAAGCGTATGCTTGACACCAACTGCGACGAATTCGTCAAGCTTGGCTCGTGCGCGACGGTATTCCGCACTAAAGAACCGAAATGGCGAACGCCTGTATTTTCGAAGCGTCTTCGTGATTTCTTTGACAAGAGACACTTCAGGCACCGAAGGCAGATGAAAAGATCTCTCGAGTGATTTGCCCCGCTCGTTCAATTCCTCGCTTGTAGCCTGGGCCTGCTGATAGGTGCGTTTTCCTTCGTTGCCGAACATAGCAGGACTGAGGCAATCTTCTTCGGCCACTGCGCGATGCCTCGCCAGTTGCACGAGTGTCGCGGCTTTCCGAAACTCTTCATAATTCCGGGGACGGTCAATTGGGCCCGCAGCGAGGCTCCGAGAGAGCTGCTCAACACTACATAGACTGCTCTTCGCGGAACGGCACCACTCGTTCAGGGCAGCGATCTCTATGAGTCGAAAATTTGAGGAAGCCAGTCCGCTGAAGCGTTCAAGGGCACTCTCCAACACGTCAAATTCTTCAACAGCAGTTTCGACATCCACTGGAGTTCCTGCGATCCTTGCATCAACCTTAGCAAGCAGTTCACTCTCCAGCTGCTGCAAGCGTTTGCTTTCTCGGTAGGCAGCGCGAAGTGTTTGGATTCCGGTTGCCTCGAAGAGGTGCTCCGTGACGACCGAAGAATCGCCAACCACTGAATGCTGGGAAAGCTGAACAAGCTTGATGCAACGTTCAAGATCATCGAGGGCATTGCGAGGTTCTAATCCGACACTGCTCAGAACGCGAACTACGGAAATCGTCGCGGCTACAGCGTCTTCGAGATCTCGAAGCCAAGTATTAAACGCATCGATCTGTTCCAATGTGGTATCAGGACGCAAGCCATCTGCGGTTGTTAGATCGCGCAAGTCG
>JANSWS010000650.1 GCA_024743355.1 bacterium | reverse complement strand
GTGCAGACGATAGCGCGAATCAAACTTCAAATTGAGGATCAACGGGGCGTTTTCAGCCACCTGCACACCGCGGCTAAAGCTGTAAACGGTTCCTTCCTCGGGCATGCTGATCAGGATAGCTTGAGGAGCTGGCTCCGTCGTTCGCTGATGCTGGACAAGACGACCCGCGATGCGCTGCAGTACCGCGTTGTCGTCACTGCTGTTGCCGGCCAATAGCTGACTGAGCTGTTGGGGCCGAAAGTTCAATTCGTCCTGCTGTAAAATCGGATTGGTAGCCGCGGCCTGCCGAAGCTGCTCGTTACCACCCAGCCCCGCCTCGCCCAGATCATTGTCCAAATACAGCCGCTGTCGTCTCGTATTGAGCCCTACCACCGCCTGTTGAGTCTGCAGATTCTCTAATTGCACGCGTGCGTCCTCGTTGGAGGCGGCATCCAATGCATATTGGTTGGCCACGCTATTCAGGGCTCTGCGGGCCTTGGCCTGCTCGCCGGCTTGCAGGAGTTGATTGGCCTGTTGCAGCAATTGTGCTGCCTGCTCGGCCTGCACCTTGCGTTTGTCTTTTACCTTGGACAGATAAGATTCTTTGTCATACTGACCGCGACTGCCTTGTCCAATCCACTCCAGATTTCCGTCTTGTCGCGACAACACGTAGCCTTGTGGCGCGATTACATTCCATTGCACATTTTCCAGCGGCACGTTCAGCTGAGGGCTTACCAGTTCAAGGTCCTGCAAGCCGTCGCCGGTCAATGAATAGACGAAACGCACATTGGCGCTGCGATCATCAATCCCCGGCAAGATGTAGAACTGCCATCCGTTGACATTGTCGTTTTGGCGAATCGAATGCACACTTTCGCCGTTTACAAAGATGCTGAACAACTCGCCACCATCCGGTAGCAGCACCGTCAAACTGCTGCGCTGAATGACTTCCATCGTCACATCCACGGCAGTTAACTGATCTCCGGTGGGAGACAAGACTGTGGTTAGCGTGCCGCTTGCTACCCGCAACTTCAGGGCATCCGCCAATGAATGCCGAATCACACGCAGACTAAATGGGGTCGTTGGCGCGAGGGCACGCAGTGCAAGTGCCGGAGCGTTGCGATTGCCCGCTTCACGCAACGCCGGTGCAACCATGTTCCAGTCGGCTCGCTGCCAGCCTTGGCTGAAGCTGCCAGGTTCAATCTCCAAACGACCGCCTGTACGAATGCCAAAGTAGTAACCCAGTTGTCTGGCTTCCGGGAACTCGAGCGGCTCGAGATACTCGGTCTCGTTCGCCCGTTCGCCACGTCGCTCGTATTCGACTTGAAATTGGACAGGGCCGATTACACGACGTTGAAATTGAATCTCCCAAGTATTCGCGTCTCGATCGATGGGCACTAGATCACTCACAGACCCGCCACTGACGCGAACCGTCTTTATCTCATCTTCGTTGGAAATAGGCAGCACCACGCTCAAGCTGCGAATGGATGCGTTTTGAATACTGAAATCCGCCAACACCGTCGACCGTGTTTGCCCTTCGCGCAAGACAACTTCGTGCAGTACTTGCCCGGTTACCCAGGGAGCCAGTTTCTCAATTCCCAAAACCAGATTCCAGTCACGTTGCAGCAGCTTGAATGCGAGGGCACCCTGCCCTTGCCCGCCCATCGAACGCGGGTCGCTTTCCGAAACGTTCTGGCGGGAGATGGTACGCAGACGAATCCCGGTCGTCGGCCTGACAACGAGTTCTCCGGTATGCCGAGCCGCCTCGTTAACCACAAAACGCGGAATATTCCAGTCGTTATCTTCGGAGGGTGCAGTTCCCGCTAGCGTCGCGGCGAACTGCTGGGTTCCCATCGTCTTTCCGTTGAGATGCAGGACGATCTGTCGCCCATCTTCCTCGCTCAACTCCGTCCAGTGATGGAGGGCGTCTCCCGACAGAGACTCCACCTCAAGTCCATCCGGTAGTGGAATGCTCAGTTGAAACAAACCAGCGCGAGTAATCTCGGCAGCAAAGTTGACGGCCAGCACCACGCGTTCGTCACCCAACGAAAGGACCTGGCGGCTGATCACTCGGACTTCCGCATCCACGGGAGCTACGCGGACCAAAACTTTGCCTCCCTCAGCGCCATAGCGATAGACTCGGTGCAGCACGGCTGACTGGTTCGATAGCATGCCTGCATCAAAATCACCAAGATTCACCAGTGACATCGCGTCCGCTTCGACCTTTTCAGGCTGGGCATCAGCGGCAAAGGCTAACGCTACAAGTCCCACTTCGCCATCGGCTGACTCAACCTGCAAGGGTGACAATTCAACATCGACTGGCAAGGATTCGAGGCCGCGCTGGGTTTCAATCAAAATCTCAAAGTTAGGTTGGGATGCGGGCTCGACTTGCAGGCGCAAACGGCTCTGCTCGGCGTCGAACTGCCATGAACTAACCGGTCCATTCACTTGACTGACTGTCAAGCCGGGCGGAACGACAACGTCAAGTTCGCTGACCCGCCCCTGTGAGGTTCGAATGCCCAAACGATGCCTACCATCAACCACGCCGGGACCTGGTATGTAGAGATTCGCCCCCTCCACAAAGAATTGAGTCTTTTCCGACGACAGGTCGCGAACTTTTGGCCGCAGCATAACCTGAGCTGGACCTGGCTCCAACAAGATCTTCGCCTGAGTGTTTTGATTCGCCTGCCCGGCATTCTCAATGCTGGCTGCCGCGGCACACAACACCTCCCAACCGGT
>JANSWS010000440.1 GCA_024743355.1 bacterium | reverse complement strand
GGCAACTGCTATATATTGTTGCCGTCGAAACGCACTCCTACGGTGAGCAGTACCATGGCTAGCAGCAAAGATCTTGAGGCCAAGCGAGACCGCCTGCGACAGGTTCTGAATGCGGTCGTCTCTCGAGAGGAATTCGATCGCCACGAAATCATGTCGTTATGCCAGGAAAACAAGTCCATCTTCGTGAGTAATGTGCTCAAGCAGCTTTCCGCCGAGCATTTGCTGGGAATAGTTAAATCCGACGGCCCACGTGCGGCTCCACGCTTCGCATGGATCATCGACCGCAACCAGTTTGATGCCGAACAATGGATTGCCGAAAGATTGAACGGAGGGAATCAGGTGCAGCAGGCACCCAAAGAAGAGCGGCCTCGCGAACGACTTCTCGAACATGGGGCCGCCGCGCTGAAAAACGGAGAACTGCTAGCCATCCTCATTCGCTCCGGCTTAAGGGGCGAGTCCGCGGTCCAGGCCGGGCAACGATTGTCGAAACACTTCGAACATCGTCTCCACGAACTGCCGGATTACGCTCCAAGCGAATTGAAGAAAATCAGCAAAGCCGTATCGGAAGTCGCCTTCTGCCAGATCATGGCAGGCGTCGAATTGGGTCGGCGTGTCGCCGAAGCATGTGCGGAGTCGAGACCCAAGGAACGCATCAACAGCACCAAGGCGGCGATCGCTTATTGCGCGCGGCATTTCGCTCGCCTGGCTCACGACGCGCGGCAGGAGGAATTCCATATTGTGACACTGGACACCAAGCTACAACCCATCCAAAGCCATCGTATCACGGTTGGTACGTTGGACGCGAGCCTGGTACACCCACGCGAGGTTTTCAAGGCGGCCATCCGAGACTCGGCTTCGTCCATTCTGCTGGTGCACAATCACCCCTCCGGCGATCCTACCCCGAGCCGTCAAGACCACGAGGTCACGGATCGTTTGAAGAGTGCGGGCGAGTTGCTGGGCATTCGCGTGATCGACCACGTCATTGTTGCCAGCGAGGAAACCGTGAGTCTGGCCGAATACGCGTAGCCACCGATTGAATCGATTTCTATTCGAAGTGGTAGCTCAGCTTAAGCCCGACCAAACCTGACTCACCTATGCGAAGCAAAAAATCATGGCGATACATCCATGGATTCTCCCACCGATGTTTGAGAAGTAAGCAACCGATGGATGCTTTCCACCAACTGTTCTTTGCGAAAAGGTTTCGAAATATAGCCGTCCATACCAGCGTCCAAACAGGTCTGGCGGTCGTCTTTCATGGCTTGGGCCGTCAGCGCGAGAATGGGCACGCGACTTTGGCCTCGATCGCTCTCGTGCTGACGAATAGCCTTGGTCGCTTCCAATCCGTCCATTTCCGGCATCAGTACATCCATCAGAATCAGATCGAAATGCTTCCCACTGCGAACCGCTTCCAAGGCTTCTTTGCCGTCCCCCGCAATCGTAACGCGATGCCCTAAATCCACCAGAAAGGCCGTGGCTACCTTCTGGTTGACCAGACCGTCCTCGGCCAATAGAACGTCCAGCCCTGCCGCATCCGGCTGTGCATTTTCCTCAGGTGGCTCGACAAGCGATGGACCTTCGTCCACTTCGCCCACCACCCGCAGAATGGTGTTGAGAAGTTCCGAGTGCTTGACCGGCTTTAGCAGCTGGGCGGCAATCTCAGAATCATCCGGCTGACTTTCTCTTCTTTGGCCGGATGTGAGCAGAATCACTTTGACGTCGATTTCGTGTTTACGCATTTGCCTGACAAATTCGTAGCCGTCCACGTGCGGCATATGCACGTCGCTCAACACCAGATCCACAGGCTTGCCCGAAGCCGCTTCCTGCTGCAGAAAGCTCAAGCCTGCGGCAGCTGAGTCTACGGCTTCCGTCCGAATGCTCCAGCTCCGAAGCAGCTTCTCGAGAATACGTCGGTTGGTTGCGTTATCGTCGACAATCAAGGCTGACAGACTGGCAAGTTCCCTGGGGAAAACCTGCTCGGGCTTCCAATTGGTGTTCTTGTCCAGCTTCACGGTGAAATGAAAGGTACTGCCGTGGTGCAGTCGGCTGTCCAACCAAATCCGTCCCCCCATCATCTCGACCAGCGTTTTGGAAATGGTTAGTCCCAGCCCGGTACCACCAAACCTCCGCGTCGTTGACATATCCTCCTGAGTAAAGGCCTGGAAGATTGAATCCTGTTTCTGCTCGGAGATTCCAATTCCCGTATCGCGAACGCTGAAATGCAACTCGGCCGAATTTGGGTTCTCCTTCTCCAACGCAACGTCCAGCTCGACTTCGCCTTGCTCGGTAAACTTGATCGCGTTTCCGACCAAATTCACGATGATTTGCCGCAATCGCACGGGGTCACCTAGAAAGTGCTCTGGGACTTGCGAGTCGATATGGCATACCAGCTCGAGTTGCTTGCTGTGAGCCCGCACAGCCAGCGGCTTTAGCGTCTCGCCGATTGTATCGCGGAGACTGAATGCATCCGTGCTCAGGGCGAGCTTACCGGCCTCGATCTTTGAGAAGTCCAGAATCTCATTAATGATGGAAAGTAGTGTCTCGCTGGACTCCAGGACGGTCTCTAAATATTCCCTTTGTGTAGCGTTCAAATCTGTTTCTAGCACCAGTTCCGTCATACCGATCACTCCATTCATCGGCGTACGAATCTCATGGCTCATATTGGCCAGAAACTGGCTCTTTGCCCGATTCGCCTTTTCAGCAGCCTCTTTGGCGTTTCGCAGGTAGGCTTCCGCTTCCTTGCGTTTGGTAATGTCGACGATACTGGCTCTCAGCAAGCGTCGCTCGACGGATGGCATGCGTACCAAACGCACTTCGCAGGGAATTACTCTGCCGTCGGAATTCTTGTGCAACCAATCGAAAACCGGCGGATCGCCATCAAGCGCTTGCTGGATGTACATTTGGGCCATCTCAGCCGTGCTTTCTCCGTTGGACTGAAACGGCGGACTTAACTCGGAAGGATGATGGCGTGTCAATTCATCCAGATCCATTCCGAATAACTTGAGCGCCTGATCATTCGCATCGGCGAAACGCCCGCTATCCGTGTCGAGAATGACAATCGCCTCCAGGGCATTCTCAAACAGTGTCCGAAAGCGAGCCTCACTGTCGCGGACTTCCAAGGCTGCTTGCTTGATGGAGGTAATGTCCCTGGCGATGCCAAAGGTTCCAACAATCTCACCGGCCTGATTACGCAGTGGCATCTTGGTAACCAGCACGTAACGATCGTTCTTGCCAGTTGCCATGATCAACTCTTCCTTGTTGATCAATGGCTCACCCGTATCGATGATCCGCTGCTCATCCACGGCGGTCTCTGCAGGCAAGTTGCCACACCACACATCGGCATCGGTCTTGCCAATCAGTTCCGAAGCATCGTGACAACCACAGTCGTTAGCCATGGCTCGATTGGCGCGAATAAACCGGCCCTCCAAGTCTTTGAAGAACACTGGATCCGGGATACCCTCGACCAGCGAATTCAGCAGATACTGCTCATGTCGCAACTTGACATTCATTCTTTCTAAATCGTTCGTCCGGTCGGCGATCGTGCGATCAAGATTGGCATTGCGAGACTTCAACTCCAAGTTAGCCTTCAACAAACGAGCCTCAGCGTCCCAGTAAGCCCGGACCGCAAAGGTCAGGGCCGCTAAATACGCGACCAGTCGCAAGCCATGCCACCACCACCAGGCGGGATCCCAGAGCGATGAAAACTGAAAGAGAACACCGGCGGCTCCAAATAGCAGGGTGTGAACCGCAAACAAACAATCTGTATAGTCGGAGGTCCGCAGAAATCGTTGGAAAAAGAATGCGCCGGCAAACAGGAAACCCAGGCCGCCGCCAATGTTCAGGCATTCCGCCAGCCAACTAAAGCCTTGGTTCTCCGCCATGCTTGGCACCCACCTGTCGGGTAGCAGACACGAGACAGTTCCCAAGAGGATCACCAAACACAGGACACACCACGGCAAGAATCGCAGCCAGCGAGGCCTGAAATTACGCAGCCACACTCCAGCAAAAAGAAGCCCACCCACAAAGTTCGCCATGCTGTGCAGCCAGACGAAGTTGTTCCCTACGGGAACCGCGGCGTGAAAGAGATCCAGAGCGCCCATACCCAATAGTGCGCTCGCCATCCATACGTAATGCGTGGCTGACGGCATTCGCGAATGCTCGGCCAATAAGATGCAGGCTATGGCTACTGCAATGAGACCACCGGCCGACTCGAGCAGGGAATGAAGAGGAATCTGCTCAAGTACGATCCCTGGCCAGAGCATAACGGCCAGAACACTACCCAGGGTTGGCAAGCCCAACGCCAGGCATAACCCAAGCCACACCAGAGCTCTGGGCGACTTGCCGTGTAGTGAACTCTCCGCCATGTTTTTGCCGCACACATACGTCGCTGGCAAAAACGGACCCTCCGCCCTACACCAACGACCTACTCCTTTGAGATTCCAAGAATCTTCCTGACATCGCAAACTGACCGGCAGCATGAATACGAAATCCGGTCCGACCCCAGACCCTATCATATCCATACGGCACGCAAGAATCCAAGTTTCTCTGGCGACTTTGCGCTTCGCATGTGAAGGACTGGCTTTGTGACGAAGACTTCCGCTTGCCTCGCCGCAGCGCTAACATCAGCGGAAGACAGGTAGCCAAGTTGGTAAACAACTTTGTGAAGCAAATTCATTCATGGGTAGTCAACGACCGAGCACACTTTCAATCCTATCCCAGCTGCAGCTCGTCGGGCCCCAGAGCATCGAAACAGCGCAACACGTCTTCTGGAGCCACCTCGTCTAATCTCGATGGTTGCCAATCAGGTGACTTGTCCTTGTCCACAAGAACCGCTCGCACGCCTTCGTAGAAATCGTTTCTCGCCAGCATACGGGCGCATATCCTGAAGTCCATCTGCAAGCACTCGCGCAACGGCAACTCACTTCCGCGACGCAATGCCTCCCAGGTGACTTCCAAGCTCAGGGGAGACTTCGACTTCAGCTTCGTCAATGCCTCTGCTGCCAACATACGCTGCGTTGGCTCCGCCTGCGTTGTCTGCTCTTCCAAGCAGTCCATAATCTGACGTACCGAAGGCTGCGAGAAACATCGATCGGCCAACTCTGTATATTGCACGAGCCGCTCGCTCTCGGCCTGGGAAACTGCCAGCTCCTCCAGCGCTGCAAGCAGCCCCTTGCGGCCGCTAAGGTCCCACAGCTCATCCAACCTCTCATGCTCCAAGTAGTGTGTCGCCAGTCCCAGCTCGAGAGCCGTTCGACCATCGATGGACTGCCCCGTCAAAGCCATGAAGGTACCGACAGGTCCAAGTCTGGACAGGAAATGGGAAGCCCCGACGTCGGGGAAAAAACCGATCGCGGTTTCCGGCATGGCAAGCACCGTACGATCGGTCGCTAGACGCAAGCTGCCCAAGACGGAGATGCCCACCCCGCCGCCCATCGTAATTCCATCCATGCAAGCCATGTAGGGCTTGCCGAATCTTGATATGCAATCATCCAGCTCGTACTCGCAACGAAAATAGCGTTCGCCAAAAGATGACCTGAAATCGGTGAAAGCGCCGTTCGGCGGGATGTGTTTCGGTAATTCCGGTTGCGTCTCGAGGTAGACTTGCTTGACATCCGCGCCGGCGCAGAACGCACGTTCTCCCGCTCCGCTAACTACAACCTCGGCGATTCCCGGATCGCTTTCCCAATCTGCCAAGAGCTTTCTCAGTTCCTGCAACATCCCCAGCGATAGTGCATTGAGCGCGTGCGGGCGGTTCAATTCAACATGGACCAGTCGCCCAATCTGATTCACCTTCAATTCGTTGGATGCCTGCATTGCATGACTGATAGAGAGAGCACGGGAAACACGCGTTCGCAGAGGATAGAGAATACCATTTCATGCTGCCGCGATGCCAATCACACCGAAAAGTCCTGAAAGGCCGCGCTGTGCAGCATTGTTGCATGGATTTACAAGCACGAAGCGCTAGCGAGTGTGTACTTGATGGCGATCGGAACCCACTCACTCGCGCGCGTCGTGCTTGTATTTCGGGCGAGCCCGCTCGATACCAAACGTGGTACAGCGTTGTTGTACGGGCATAGCATTCGGGTGGCCAACCTCGGCCTGAAAGGCCAGGAACATACCAGCCCAGGGCAAAGCGTCGCGGTGAAGCCGCAGAGCGCCGCCCTGGGTTTGTAGCCAATCACGCGGAAAAGCCCTGAAAGGGCGAGACCAATCCATGCGGCAGGCGGTAGGACGGCCAGCTGTGCAAGGATGTTGCGGACGCAAAAAGCAACACGATTGAGGCCATCACCCATGTTCGTCCGCTGGCCGGAGGATATTCCAACCCCGGGCGACGCGGTCTTCGGTGGAACCGAAGTCGCTTGCCCTTGTCTTTTCCCACTTCTTGACAGTCACGCGAGCAAAAAAGCCAACCCAAGTTCGTTCTCGTTCTCGT
>JANSWS010000599.1 GCA_024743355.1 bacterium | reverse complement strand
GGTTATCCGAGAAGCCGTTTGATTAGCGGTATGTCGGCAGCGTCCTTCTCTCGCCCAGTCGATTGTTTGTTCAACAAAAGATCTTGTAGTCCCAGGACAGAGACAGTTATTCCTTCGATTTCCACAGTAAGCCTATTCTTCCACGCTTCTTCAAACTGGACCCCTGAAATCATTGTGAGAATATCAATTCTTTGAGGTGGCACACCGATCTGAAAAACGATCCCTGGAGTAGCAAAATCGTCAATTGATACTTGGTAAGTTGGGGCACCAAACGCTGTTAGAGCCGAAAAAACTCGTTCTGCATTCTCTGAATTAGCACGAACCCAAAAGTCAATGTCTCCAGTTGCACGTGGGCAGCCATGCGCCGCCAATGCGTAAGCACCAACGAGCAAAAACTCAACGCCCGCGTCGTTCAACGCAAGTAACATGTCTCTGAAATTCTCGTTTAGCATCGTGTCCTGGCACAAAGGCCCAACAATCCTGCGTAATTCGCCAGACCATCAGCAGCCGTTCTGCGGCGCTAGATCCCTGTGGCGTAAGTGTGCCATCTTCTTCGTTTAGATCAACCTTCCGGGCAATTTTACGGTTGTTAGGTCGGTGTGTATTCATGCTTGCATTGTACCACGGTTCTGCGTTTAGGCCATCGCGTTCGACGTCTGAGCAAGATGGCATTCGGGATCGTGTGATATTTCGGATAACGACCGCGATCACCCCGTCGCGGCCAAAGATTTTCCGTTGTCAAAACGCTCGGCTCCGCGACTGGCCGCATCGCCTGGTTCGTTGGTTTCTGTTTATAATGCGACCAGCAAATTGTCCTTCCTTCTACCGTCGAGCGATGAGTCCCGCTACTGAGCTTATTCTGATCCTGAAATTGCTTTCTTATGAAATCCTAATCCAGCCCCACAGAGGTCATTCAACAGCCGCTCTCGCTTTCTCAGTGCTCAGCACGCGCTCAATTTCCTTCAACATCATGGGAAAGCCAGGTGTCGTTATTCCATGGCCATACCCGTCAAATTCGAGTAGACGGCAAGCCTTGTGCCCCATGTCTTTCATTACGCGTGCTAGCAATGCGTTTTCTTCGTAATGCCCAAGCATCTCCAGTTCGCGGTCACCCGTCATCAGGAGCATGGGCGGCGCATCGCCGCGTGCATGAAATAACGGCGCCAGGTCGTCAATGATGGGCTGCCTGGGATCGATGCCTCGTTCCATTTTAACCCTGAAAAATGTGGAGGCCTGAGAGCTGGATATCATGAGCCCTGCAATTCGGTTCGCGTCAATGTCATGTGCTGCGAGGTAGCGCTTATCAAGACCGACCATCGCAGCGAGATATGCGCCGGAGCTATGGCCGGAAACAAAGATCTTGTCTGGGTCTCCGCCATACTCCTTAATATGCTTAAAGACCCATGCGACTGCCGCTGCAGCATCCTCGATATATACAGGTGCGTGGACCTTTGGGTTGAGCCGATAGTTAGGGGCTACGACTGCGATGCCCGCTTCTTGAAACTCCTTCGGAATTTTCTTGTTGCCCCGGACAAGCCCTCCGCCGTGGAGAAAAATCAATGTTGCGAAGCCTTCTGTTTGCGGATAGTAGACATCGAGAACGCAACGGTCCTTTACGTAGGCGTCGACGCTGGCTTCAGCTTCCGTCCTGTAGGCAATGTTTTCGAGGGTAGTGTAGTCATCCGCCGCGGCCGTGAGGGTGAAGAAGACACATAAGACCGTGCAAAGCATTTCGCGCATCAAGGAATCCTTCGTATTCGAATCACGGGCGAGTGGTGAGAGTATCGGTCGTGATTGCTTCATCGACGAACGGTTGGCGTTAACGCCAGATTGGGGTTGGAGCTGGAAGTGCAAACTGGAGGCGGTACCAATCCTGGCGTTCAACGTGTTGTTCTGGCTGTTTGGTTTTACGGGTTTTCCTCGTACTCGTACTCAGCACCGCGGTACTCGTACTCGTACTCGTACTCGAATGCGTCCTCGGCGACCGATTGACTTCGCTGGATCAACCGAGTCAGCACCGAGACGATCCGTTTGAGTTCCGATTTGCCTTGACAGTTGGATTCGTCATCGATTCCGTTGCAGACGCGCAGTACATCGTGGATTGATGCGCATTCTAATGCAGAACCTCGCGCGATTTCAAAGAACCGATTCTTGTCTTTGAGGCTCTGCTTACCGTTGCCTTCGGCAATATTCAATGGGATTGATTGTGCAGTGCGGAGCCATCGATCGCGAGCAGGACGATGGATCCCGGTCAGCCCCTTCGCAATCCAGTACGAGAAGGCGACATAGTCGATCGAGAGTCGGTACATGTCGAGTCGTTCATGGTCGAAAGACGGCTCGTTCATCACGATCCTTTCGAGTACGAGTACCGGGCTGCGCCCTGAGTACGAGTACGAGTACGATCAAAGCCAGAACGATTGCCGTCGCCTGGGACGGACGATTGATTTTCCATCGGTTAAACCGCGCAAACCGTCCTCAGGTGCACGGTCTGGTTAGCCGCCCATCACGTTCGACCTGCCAACCATTTTCGCGATTCTTGCGACGCGTGCATAACGCCAAGGACAAGTATCTCCGAGTCTGTAAGGTCGTAGAACACTACGTAGGGAAAGCGTTCTATCGGCCAGTAACGAACGCCGTAGTCAATCGAAGTTCGTCGCTCCGGATCTGCGATCAAACGATCCACCGCGATCTGGACGCGAGAAACAAAATCTGTGCCCAGCGTTGCCTGTCGGTTGTCATACCATTCAGCGGCGTTAAGTACATCTGAATCAAAGAGCGGGTGATAGCGTAACGACCTAGCCATTCCGTGAATCTTTGATCCGTTTCCAAACCTCGTCGTGGGTTGCGCCAAGCTCCGGATCGGCGAGCATCTCATCGCGTCGACGAGCCGCCTCCGTCAATGCCCAGTCTGGCAGCGGAATGGGCGCGTCTTCGGCGGCTAGATCGTCCCAGATTTGTTCAACGAGACGAAGCTTCTCTGCCGGGGCGAGGTCGCGTATTGAATCTGTGTAAATGTCCATGTCGTCTCCTGTCGTTGCATTGTAGCAACAAGCAGCAATCCAGGCAAAACACGATAAAAGCCACTTCATCGACGAACGGTTGGCGTTAACGCCGGATTGGGGCTGGAGCTGGAAGTGCAAACTGGAGACGCTACCAATCCTGCCGGCGAGTAGTTTGGAGTCTCTCAAGTTTAGGTCGAGGTTTGTATTCGCTGTTAGCCGCCTGGTTTCCCG
>JANSWS010000487.1 GCA_024743355.1 bacterium | reverse complement strand
TTGCGATAGAGCGCGTTGTGGGCGATGGTTTCGCTGGTATCCGAACCCAAGGGGATACGTGCTCCATTCAACAGGTAGATATCCAGGTCACCATCGCGGTCAAAATCCACCAGCGCCAAACCGCCGCTCATCGATTCCACCAGGTAGTACTGCCCGTAGCTTCCGTCGCTGTGAGTGAAATGGATCCCTGAGCGGGTCGTGAAATCATTCAATTGAATGGTACTGGCCGTATTGGATTGAGCATTGGCTCCGGCTGTCAGGCCAAGCAGCATCAACAGCCAAAGCGATTGCAATTTCGTAGCCATATTCATGGAAACCTGTGAAGGTAGATACGCTCGACAGAGCGTGGGAGTAAGTCATCGAGTCCACCTTCTGGCGAAGGTAGCTACGCTCGCCAGAGCGTGGGAGTAAGTCATCGAGTCCACCTTCTGGTGAAGGTAGCTACGCTCGCCAGAGCGTGGAAGTGCGTCATCGAGTCCACCTTCTGGCGAAGGTAGCTACGCCCGCCTAGAGCGTTGAAAGCCTTATTATGTCCACCTTATTAAGTCCACCTTCTGGCGGAGGTAGCTACGCCGCGAGCGCTACTGATCGATTTTTTCCAGCGTCGCATTCTCACGCATGAGCGCCAACACTTGCTGGTAGGTTGCGTTCGCCGGATCCAACTCTAAGGCCTGCTCAAGAGCTTGAATCGCCTTTTCATTTTCCTGGGCGGCGTCGTAGATGGATGCCATCATGGCGTAGCTTTCGGCTGTGGGGGCAAGTTCAATAGCCTTCAGCCCGTATTCGATGGCGCGGTCAGGGTCAGCCGAAGCTTCCAGGAAGAAACGAGCCGCGGACCTGACCGCAGCCAAATCCTCGGGATGCTCCTGGACGAACTCCGTCAGCACCTGTTCAGCCTGGGCGGGCTGCCCGGCCTGCAGGTAGAGACGAGCGGTCTCGCTGGCATAGGCATACTCATCCGGCTGCAGCTTGGCGACTTCCTTCATCCACTTGATCGCTTCGAACACTTGGCCGTCTTGAGAGGCCAGAAATGCCAAGGCTTGCAAGGCGTCAAAGTTCGTTGGATCCATTCGATTTGCTCTTACAAGTAACCGCTCTGCCGGCTGTCGACTGCCTGCCGCCAGGTAGATCCGCGCGGTGTCGACGTAGAACCTTGCCACGTCGATTCGCATGGCTTCCAGATCATCGTAATTTCGACGTCCTTGCTCCCGATCCGACTGGACATCCTTTTGCAGCCGTCGATGCTCTTCGAAATGAAACTTGGCTTTATCCAGCTGGCCCAGTCGACGGTAGGCTGTCGCCAAGCCGAAGTGCAGTTCCGCCTTACCGGATGTTGCTTCCAGCGCCGTCTCAAAGTGTTTGCGGGCTTCATCAAATTCTTCTAGCTCCAGAAGCACGCTGGCCAATTCAACATGCGCTCCAATGTGGCCAGGTTCTTTCGCCAGCACAGCACTCAAAACTTGCTTGGCTTCGTCCAATCGGGCCGCGTGCAGCAAGGCTATGCCCAGAGTGACCTGCCGCGACAAACTATTCGGATCCGCCAGTACGGCGCGACGAAAATAGCGCACAGCCTCGTCCAACTGGCCATCGATGGTGGCCACATCACCCAGCCCACGCAGGGCATACACGTAGTTTGGATTGACTTCCAGAATCTCGTTCCACAGCTGACTGGCTACGGGCGTTTCGCCAAATTCATATTCAAAGCGGGCCGTGACTTCTTTGGCCTCGAGCGATTCCGGGTATGCCTGCCGCAAGTGCTCCAGCACCAATCGGCACTCATCCAGAATTCCCTGGCCATCAGTCGGTGGGACTGGGTTCAGGGGAAGTGGGGGAAGCGTTGCCGCCGGACTGCTGCCAGTAACGGAGCCTGACGAACCGGCGGCCGGCAGCGCGGATGGTCCGGCCAGTGACGGTGAAGGGCTTTCCGAAAAGCCAGCACCGACCGACGTTGATTCCTCAACTCCACTTACCTGCCCCGTATCGGACAACGCAGAATTTTGCTCGCGTTCTGGTTGATCTGAACTAAACCAGCCCGCCGAAGAGCCAAAACCCAAAAAGGCGATGCCCATCATGATCAGAACGATCCAGGGCAAAGATCCCCAGGAACTCTGCGAACTGGTTGTCGGTTCGGCATGAGTTTGCGACGCAGAATTGGAATCTGAGTTATGGGATTCGGTCGGCTGGCCACTCTCCGATTCATCGGATTCATAAATGGGTTTCACGGCGTTGGTTCCATACGTTCAATACCAATGGACTGGCGGATCAAGTAAAGTGCGTTCGGTGCAAGCTTTTCAAAGGTGGAGACGCCGCCAGAATGCCAGTGGACTCGCACGTAATCCACGATATCCGCGTCGCCAAGCCCGAAGTGCAATCGCGAACCAAAATGGCTTTGATAACCTCGACCACTGTGAACCTCCAGAATCTGCGTCCGCCCCTTGGCTGAGATTTCCACGCGGCTGCCCACGGCGCTGCGATTACAGACTTTACCGTCCGCGTCTTGGAAGCCCACCAAATCCAACTCGAGCCAACGACCTGTCGGCGACGTTTCGTTTCGGATGATGCTGGGCAGCGTTCGCGAGTTCAAAACGACAAAATCCAGTCTACCGTCTTGGTCCAAATCTTCGGCAACCAATCCCCGACTACTTTCGGTGATTGCCAAACCGTCTCCCTGCACGGCGTTGGGTTCGAAGAATCGCTTGCCGTCCTGGTTGATTAATACCTGATTCGGAATCTTATATTGGACCGTGTCATCGAGATCGTCCAGGTTGTCATGGATGTGACCGTTGGCCAGGAAGATATCCTTGTCACCGTCGTTCTCCAAGTCGACAAACGCGACCCCCCAATTCACAGCAAAAAAAGTATTGGTCCCGGCTCCGGTGCGGAGGGTTACATCCTCAAAAAAACCTCCGTCCAGATTCTCGTACAGAGTCGCCAACTGTTTGGTATAGGCGGTCTGGATCAAATCCAGTCGCCCGTCTCCGTTATAGTCAGCGGCGTCCACGCCCATGCTGCCTTGCGGGTCGCCACGATGATCGTACGCGACCCCCGTCAACAGTGCCGATTCCAGGAAGGAACCGGTGCCATCATTTTCGTACAGCAAGTTGCGAGTGGAGTCATTGGCCACAAAAATGTCGGTATCGCCATCGCCATCGTAATCCAAGCAAATGCTTCCCATGCCCCACTCGCGGGCATCGCCGATTCCTGATTCCCTGGTTTTATCCGTGAACGAAGAATCGCCGTTGTTGCGAAGCAGATTGTCGCTGGCTTTGGGATATAGCAGCGGCCCACCGTAAACGGTGCGTCCGCGAAAGACCGAGGCTGGGATATTGGGGTCGAAGAGCATGTAGCTGGAGGCGAAGACATCCAGATCGCCGTCGCCATCGATGTCCAGCATATTGCATCCGGCCCCTGCTTTGTCACCGCAGCCCAATGCGGAATCTTCGGCTAATTCTAAAAAGGTGCCGTCGCCCAGGTTGAGAAAGAGTTGGTTGCTACCCAGATTGGACACGTACACGTCGGGAAAACCATCCTCGTTGATATCGCCTACACAGACGCCGAGGCTGAAGCTGGCGGAGTCCAAATGGCTGCGCTGCGAGACATCCATGAACTGCCAAGCCCCCAAATTCCGAACCAGGGCGTTACGGGGTGGCGAGGCGTAGTTTGTTCCCGGCAGCTCTGCTCCGTTTAGAAAATAGATATCCGCACGGCCGTCCAAATCGTAGTCCAGGCTGGCCAGTCCCGCGGCCACCGCCTCCACCAGAAAGTACTTCCCGGAACTCCCATCGCGGTGTTCGAACTGAATCTTCGACTGCCGAGTCAGGTCTTGCAAGCACAGACCCGAACCATCGTCGGCCACCACTGGGAATGTCAGCAGCATCCCAAGTGCCGCCAGCATCCACGATCGCATAAGCTGAGTGGGAATCATGTCTGCTGCAACCGGGAAATAACAGCTTGAGCTCGCTTGCAGCGTGGATCGTCGGGTGCCAGTTCGATGGCCTTTTCGAAGGTCGAGATGGCCAACTCAGACTGTTCCAGTTCTGCATACAGCTGTCCCAAATTGAGCTGGTACTCGACGTTGTCAGGCTGCAACTCAACCAAGCGCTGCCCCACATCAACGGCATTCCATCGCTGGTCCAGCGAGGCATAGAGCCGCTGCAATTCTTCCAACCAGGCGATCACATCGGGCTGCAGCTTAAGGCCTTTCAAAGTCCGATCGGCGGCCTGTTCCAAGTCGCCTTGAGTCTTATAGATTTGTGCCGAGTCGATAAAGACCTGGGCGGCAATGTGCGCAGCATAATCGCGATCGCGGAAGGCCTGCGCCTGGTCTTGGTGCTCCTCTCCAGTCTCGCTGGCGATCTTACGAAACAGCTCCGAGTAACGCTGGGCCTTGTCTCGATCACGTTTGGCCGCATAGGCTCGCGACATGCCGAACAAGGCATCCTTGGAATTGGGAGAATAACGCAGTGCGGTTTCGAAGCACTGAATGGCTCGATCGGGATTGTCAGTCTGCAGATACGCGTTCCCCAACATTTCCCAGGCCTGCCGCGACGATGGCTCCGATGCAATATGTTGCTCTAGAGTCAAAGCTGCATTCTCGGGATCACCCGCGTGCAAGAAGCTGTCTGCCAAGAGCAATGGAACGCGGGGATTTACATTCTTCAGCCGCTGAACTTCCTGGCACAAGCCGATGGCCTGTGCATACTCGCCTTCCTGAAAGGCCAGATTGGCCAGACCGAACAGAGCGACATCCGACGAGGGGTCCAGTCTGGCCGCCTGCGTCCAGGATTCACGGGCCGCGTCCATATCGCTAATCAGATAGTCGCGATTGGCTTTGGCATTGAACGCCTCGGCAGAGCTCGGGTATTGCTGGAGTAAGGCCAGAATCTCGCGATCGGCCAGTGCCAGCAGTTGTTCGGAAGTCGCAGTCGGCTGGTACTCAGGCTCCGTGAACGATGTTTCCCAAACTGTTTGCCGGGCGATTTCGGCGGGGGGCTCACTCCAGCTGCGGAGCCAATTCCAGCTCAAGAGCAACGCAATCAACACCAAAAATAAAACCGAGAGAATAACGACCCGGAACTTCCAAGTTGGGTCGTATACCGCTCCCGGTTTTTTGGGCAAAGATTGGGCGGATTGCGTTCCGCGATCGACACTGGACAAAACAGCTACTCCACCTGGCGATACAGCTAGCTCAATCTGGCGATACTCAATGGGCAAGGATGTCCCCGCCTCGGCTCTCCGAGTTCGACTTCCTTTCCGTATTCCTCGAGCCGCAGCATCGCAAATGACAGAGTGCCT
>JANSWS010000727.1 GCA_024743355.1 bacterium | reverse complement strand
GGACCGTCAACATCTCGGCGGGCTCGAAGTGCTTGAACCGTGACCAGCGGAGGTCTTCGTAGGACCGTCCCTTGTCGTCTTTGCCCTCAGGAAAGATCCGCCGCTCCATCGGCTTCCTCGTGCGGTTGGCCTTGTTCTCCTCCAGCGTGTGCAGGTCGTCCAGCCGCTTGATGAACAGCAGATACGTGATCTGCTCGATCACCTCCAGCGGATTCGCGATCCCGCCCGCCCAGAACGCATCCCAGATCTTGTCGATCTTGCTCTTGATTTCACCCGTAATCAATTCCGTTCTCCGTGCATGCGCGAAGTTGCTATTTTGGGTTTCTTTCTGGCCCTGCTTACCGGCTTGGCGATGTTTTTCAAGAACGCATCCAAGTCATCCCGGCGAAACAACCTATATCCATTGGCAGGATTTCGGTGCATCGAGATCTTTCCATGTTCGGCCCACGTACGGAGCGTGTTCTGTGATACGCCGAGGATTTCCGCTGCCTCAGCAATCTTCACATAGTCAGCGATTTTGGTCATCGACCAGCTCCCAGGAAACAGATGTGAATGATCTGCAAGTCTACCAAACCTTGCACCGGGCATATATAGTGGCGGGCGGCTGGTTTATTCTTGAACTTTGATCCGTGACTCCGTGGTAGTCCTAAAGCTACTTTCCGTCGCATTGATGGAAGCAATCAGATGAACGGCGTAAGGCAGATTACTGATGGCGACGAGCTAGGAGCAACGCGAGCCCTGCTCGATCAGCTTTTGGCAGACTCGAAAATCTATAAGTCGACGGACGACTATAAGTCGCTATTGGCGTTCATTGCTCGATTGCGGAATGTCGCCCCCTTCAATGCAATGTTGTTGCAACTTCAGAAGCCAGGCCTGACCTATGCGGCCTCCGCATATGATTGGGCGAAACGATTCAACCGCGAGATCAAAGAGGATGCTCGCCCGCTTCTCATTCTTTGGCCATTCGGCCCGGTGGCGACAGTGTACGACGTGCTCGACACGTTTGATCCGCTTAACCCTGAAGTCGATGGATTGCCGGCTAACATCTCGACTTTTTTCGCCGCCGGAGAGATCACTGAGAGGCAAATGAAGGGCTTCAGGGGGAAGCTTGTGAAGAAAAGAATTGACCTTCGATGGGTAGACGAAGGAGATGCTTCGGCGGGACGAATTCTTGTGAAAAGTGACGGCAAGGACGATAAAGACAAGCACTACATAATCAAGCTAAACCACAACCATACGACGGCAACGCAGTTCACCACACTTGCTCATGAATTGGGACATTTGTTCTTGGGGCATCTCGGGCCCAACAAACTTCTCTCGGCACCGATGCGTCGTCGGCTCTCCAAAGCGGACGAAGAAATCGAAGCGGAGTCGGTCGCGTATCTAGTATGCGAGCGTAACGGCGTAAAGACAAAGTCCGAGTCGTACCTAGCGAATTTCGCAACCGGTGGGCTCAGCGCTGCCGATCTCGACCTTTACCGGATTACTCACGCCGCCGGACATGTGGAGTCGATTCTTGGTCTTACCAAGCACACACAATTCCCACCGAGATCTCGTCGGTAAATTTCAATGCAGAGCAACTAGTCCTCAATCAAGCGACCGCTGATTTCGATTTTGACCGATTAGCAGGCGAAAATTTTGGCAGACCGGTGGCCCAGCTGGCGGTTTGTTCGTTTTGATTCTGTGCATGGTTTGTTTTCCTGATTGGTTAGGCGCCGCG
>JANSWS010000326.1 GCA_024743355.1 bacterium | reverse complement strand
TACTTTGCATTTTCAGGTGCATGCTATCGCTCCCGAATTCAATCGTATTTGGCTTTGGCCGCGTTAACACTAGCGGCATGGGCGGCCGCTTTTGCATGGCTTCCAATGGCCCAGGTCGAGAATGCCCGCGAGCTGTTGTTCGCAATGCTGGCTTTGATTTTCGGGCTGGCCGCATGGTGGATTGGAAAACCCTATCCATCTCAATTGCCAAAGAAAGCTGAGAACGACGACGAGAGTACTTCAGCCGTAAACTGGTTCGAGAACAGTCGTTTACCACAGTGTTTTTCTCGGCCCCCACTGCCTTTGGTTTCAGTTGATCGATCGATTTGGGCCATCCCGTTGACGCGGACGTCGATTGTTCTGGCAAGCTTTGCGACACTGGTGATTGTCAGCGGTTGGTTGAAGTCAAATGTCGAATCGGGGTCGTTGCCTTTGCTGGTCTCGTCGATTGCTCTTTTGCTGGCAACTGGAACCTTTCGTTTGGGTAGGAATGCGTCGGAGGCGGGCAGCGGCGAATTTCAGGCGGCCTCAGATGTGGAGCAGGCGCTGCGTGCTGGACTGATGCTGGCGGCTCTGACTGCCTTTGCCTGCGGAGTGTATGCAGGAGTGGAATCCTCCGTGCTAGCCGAGTTCCCGCGTCGCGTGGCTTGGGGTTGGTATCAAGTGTTAGCTGTTTTTCTGGTATTCGGCTTGTGGTGTGTCTCAATCGTCTTTGCTGCCTGGACGCGAAATCGCCTGGCGAGAACTCCATTAAGCGAAATGCAGAGACAATCGGCATTGTCGGATGCCGCGATCTACTCCACTCTTCCGCATGCTTTGTCGTGGCTGTTGGCGCTGTCACTCATGGTTCTGGGCACTGTGTTTGCTTTCGCCAGTTCCTCAGTCATGCTTCCTTCGGCTATCACGCTGTTCGCGGGGGGAGTGACGCTGGCATTGATGGCTGGAAGTCAACAATCATGGTTCTCCGCATATGCCGCACTGGCTGCTCTCGTAGTGGCAATCGTCATGCTACCTATGATGGCTTCCGGCAGCAGCTTGTGGACGTTGCGTTGGTCAACCGAACTACTTTCCTTGCTTGGGATCCTTGGGGCTTTGTCGGCACTGGTTCTGACCCGCAGTTACTTCAGCCGACAAGGCGAGGGACTCAGTTCTTTTCCTGACCTGGCACGAATGCCTCATGCCGAGCTTTCGCAAAACTGGCCAGCAATCTGGTTCCCCGCCCTGAGAGACTTTTCACTTGCCTGCGTTGCATTGAGCACGTCGATTGCAGGCTGGCACTTCATGCTGGGAGAACCTGCGCTATGGGAACCGGCAAGGATTTTGGGAAGTTGCTTCTTAATCGCCGCCACATTTTTCGTGTTGCCCAAACTCTACGAGGTAGCATGGCCTACCTACGTTGGCTGTCTGGCACTGATATTGGGCACGTTTCCCGCCGTAGAGTTGATCGGGCAACCGATGGCCATTCTCTGCATCGCCTGGGCTGTGCTGGGGCTGCTGATCTGGGCGGCAAATTTGGCTATTGAAAGGCATTTCCGGCGGTATGTGAGCGATTCTGATAACTCGCCACAGTTCGTTCAATGGTACCAGAGGCCTCTGCTGAGAAGCTCCTCCGTAGTAGCGATCTTGGCAGTTGTAGTTGCATTGGCGACCGCCACGACCGCTGCTTGGCAAACGACCCCGCTGATGGCGGCTTTAGCATGCATGCTGGCAACCATCAATCTTCTCTTGTGTGCCAGATCGGCAAATGTCATTCACCGCGCGACACTAGCCAGCGGATTGGTGTATCTCGCCTGCGCTGTTACGGCAATTTGCACTCTGGTTTTAGTATCGACGTCGTGGAATTTGTCCGTTGCGGCTCTCTCCGCGGCGATTCTGTCTTTGGCAATGGTGATAGTAGGTGTCATTCTGGTTGAACTCGACCGAAGAAGGTCTAGGGTAAGTCCGACGATCGACGACAGTCGGTCTTCCGCAGACAGCCAGCACTCGAACTGGCAAGACGTGTTCGGTCAACCTATCGCCTTCAGCGGACTATCGCTGGCGTTTGTAGCGCTTGCGATTTCTATCTCCCGTAGCCTGGGTGCGAATCTGATTTCGGACCCACAGACTTTTGGTCTTCAGGTCGATGGCGTTTGGTTCTGGCACCAAGCGGTTTGGCAACGCACAGCAGCTTCGTTATTGCTGGCATCGCTCACCTGGCTGGTTGGATCACGCTCTTATGTGCGACCAATCTGGATCCATCTGGGAGTCTGCTGTGGGATGATCGGCCTGATCTTATTCATCGGAAGTTCACTGACTTTATCACCCGCGGCAACGGGACTGGTAGCTCTGCTGGTGGCCAATTGTTTGATCGGCATTGCGCGTTGGATTCACGTTCATCCTACCCAAGCAGAGAACATTGCGTTGGCAAAGCCGGGCGACACGGAGTTGAGCTTCTTTGCTTGGCCTTTGGCGGTCGCAATGTTTATGTTGGGCTTCCAGGCAATGCATTTGGTCAACGCCATCCAAGAGCCACAGGCCGCCGGTAATCACCTGCTGTGGTTGCTGTCTACTCTGTTAACGGCTGGCTTCTTCTTCCAAGCTCTGTACCAACAGCCCAAGACAATTTGGTTGAACATGCTCATAGCAGCAACATCGGTAGCAATCAGTCTGGGAGGAATTGTGTGGGGACGCAATCTAATTCCTGCTGACATTGGTCTAGCAGTTCTGGGGTTAGCCTGGGGAGGGCTAGCGCTTCGAATTCGACACCAACTGCTCGCGGCGGGTGAATCAAAGCCGAGTTGGATTCCAGCCAGACTGATTGATTCGGATTCCCACCGGGTGATGGCGGCTTGGTCGACCGGTCTTTTGCTGGCAGCCTTGACGACTACATTCCCAGTTGCCTGGTTCTTGGCGCCTGCCTGGCCCAGCTGCAGTCTGACATTTTTGCTGGTGGCAACTGGACTCGCCGCGGCTGCCTGGGTGTTTCGCAGCACCCTGCCCATCCCTTTTGCGATGGCTCTGCTTCCCGCGAGCATCGGCTATGCAACTTATTTCTACGGTGGAATGGCGGCGCTGGTGGAGTATGCGGGCCCAATGCTGCTTAGCCTGTCCATTGCGTACGGGATTTGGGGTCAGCGACTAACCGGGCGATCTGCGGCGACAGACACGCTGGTTCCCGAATTAGGCTCCCTATTGAAGTACGGTGCCGACATCGGAATTGGACTTTCGCTGGCAGCCTCGCTCGTCTTGGTAACGCTGAACGCGTTTGGCTTGTTGGCGGCTCTGACGATGTTGACTGCCGCTGGCTGCTGGTTGTGGAGAGCGTTTGAATCCGGACGAGAAGCTTATGTTTACTTTGGTTTTGCCAGTTTGATGGTTGGCATTTTGGCCGCGGCACATTTGATTTTCGGATTGCCCTTTGGGCGGAACGCACTTTTGTCGCTGACTGTGGTTGGGATTAGTTTCGCGTGTATGGGCGTGAATATCCTGGCGGGCAGAAACTTAGAGTCGTCAGCCGGAGTATTGGCACGCCCCACTTATTATATAGCCCTTTGGTTTCCCCTCTGCCTGTTAGCTACCATTCCTTTTGACAATCGCGAGATCACTGCCTACTGCGCTTTGGCCGGAGGCGCCTTCTACTTGTTTGTTGCCCATCAAAAGCAATCTCGCTGGCCTGTCTACATTGCTACCATTCTCTTCAACGTGGCGATTTACATTTGGATGCCAGTTCTGAAAGAATCGACGGGGCTCTTTCAGCTATACGTCATTCCCGTGGCAATTAGCATTTTGTTGATCGCACAGCTGCATCGACAGGAGTTGAAACATTCCACCTTGAACGCGATTCGCTACGCGGCCGCGGGTGCCATCTTGGCGACATCCACGTTGGAAGTGTTCATGACCGAGGAACCCAGTTTGATGCGATTCGTGGTGGTCTTAATGTTCAGCTTGATGGGAACGGCGGCCGGCATTGCTCTAAGAGTGCGTCCCTTCGTGTTTCTTGGACTGGCGTTCATGACGTTGAATGTGCTCGGTCAGCTGGGCGTGCAGTTTCAACGCGAAGGTGGAATCATCCGCGCAGTGATTCTTATCGCGGTTGGAATTTTGGTTCTTGCGGCCATGATATTCTTCAACATCCACCGGGAACGGTTGCTGAAACGCTACCGTCATTTCCTGGCCGACAGCCAGTGGGAATAATTGAGCAAACACGGAGAATGCAGCTAAGGGGCTTGCAGATCCAATCGGTAGCGGAAGCCACGCCGACGTTCGATGGCGTGAGAATCACCTTTAAGCACCGAAATTCTGACACTTCTCGCCGAACGCCTTCTCGCTAACTCTCTCTCGTCGCTCTTTGTAACACACAAGTCGAATGAGAAAAAATACATTGTAAAGCTGGCGTCTGCGAGTTATTCGATAGACAGCTCGTCAGCAGTCAAGTTGATGGAACAGGAGAAAACCGAGAAAACAGAGGGGTTTGCATACTCTGTTCCCTCTACTTGCCAGGAGTCTGCCATGCATCCAATTCTTAACCAAGCTTCTGCGATTACAAGCGCTGAGATTGGAGCCGCCATAGAAGTGCATCGCGATAAAGGCCCCGGTTTGCTCGAATCGATCTACGAATGGTGCTTTCACGATGGATTAGCAACTGTGCGGACGTCGCTGTGCAGAGGCAGAAGAACGTCGTCATACGATATAAGCAGTCTTCTCGCAAAGATGCTAGGGTAACATGGGTGCTGCATTGGCGGAGATCGGCGTGAAGCGCCGACAGTTCTCGCGAATTCCGCTACGATAGCTTTGCGATCGGCCCGAATCAAAAAAGGCTTAAGACCTCGATCGTTGATTCTCCATCAGGGTGATAATCAGATGCGGAAGCGGAATCTAGCGAGAACTTCGACATACTTCGTTTTGCTTGGCAGCTTGAGCTTGGTCGGATGCATTTTGCAGCTCGTTGCGATTTCCACTTCTGATCGGACCCGAACGTACTCGCCAGGAAGTTTGGATATGCCCTTGCAAAAGGTTTCCCTACCCGCCCCACCCCAAACAGAAGCCAAGCATTCGCAGCAGGCGAAGCAGAACACAGATAAGAACACAGCCAAGAAGACGAACAAGAGGGCAGACGGTGGCGGACAGCGAAAATCCAAGACGCAGAAGAGCAAAACGCAAGAAACACAGGCTCGGCGAGACAACCAGCGTCTGATTTACGAGAACAAAGCCTATGTTCTGCGGGCGGATTCCATCCAAGAGGGCGATCGGCGAGCCGAAATTCATGCGGGGAATCGGCCTTACCTGGTTAACTGCAATGGCGAGATGGTGCGTCCACAGCTGCGGCGATCGTACCCGGCACTGGCCAGCGGCACTCCGATGATTGACATGCTCTATCGGATTGCGCTGGCTGATTTAGAAATCAACGTTGTCCAGGACGAACGGGGAGCCTATCTGCGTGTCAGTCCTGACTTCCCCGACATGATCTTCACGCGTGATACCGCCTACGCGTCCTACTTGGGAGCCTGCTTCACGCATGCCGATGTCATCATTAACCATCTCAAGATCGATCGCCAGCTACGCAAGGAACTGAAGTTCAAATGCCCGTCCGGGGAATCGATTCCGTTGGAAGGCGTGCAAAATGAGCCCGAGGAAATCAGCAGTCTAGAATTCTTCAACCGATACGGAACGCACGCTTACGCGCGACGGACCGACGATCCCTGCTGGGTAATTGGATATTGGGCGGCCATTTGCGCCCTAGGCGATCGCTCGGAGTTGGCCTATCTGATTGACGAATTCGAATATTTCGACGTGAATTTCTATCGCTTTTTCTTTGATGCAGGCGATGGCCTCTACCACGGTCAGGCCTCGTTCATAGACATTGGCGGGACCGGATACCCACCCGAGTACTCACCGCAGGACTGCATGCTGGTCAAGTCGCTCTCAACCAATTGCCTGTTCGTCGGAGCCCTCGACCGCGTGGCACGAGCGTGTCGGATGCTGGGCAGATTTGAGCAGGCGAACGGCTACGAAGAGCGGGCAAGACTGTTACGCACGTCGATCCGTACGCAGCTTCGGAACGCTAACGGCAACTTCGCTTATTTTAAAGGCCGCTCAGGTCAGCTGCAGGATCGTCGAGAGCAGTTAGGGATGGCTTTGGCAGTCCTGCTTCAAGTCGTGCCGCAATCAGAGATGGCAGCTGTGCTCGACGGTTATCCGTGCAACGATTTTGGCAGCCCTACACTGTATCCCTTCTTCCATGATAGCCGAATCTACCACAACAACGCGATCTGGCCATTTGCCGATGTCTTATATCATATGGCTGTTCGCGAGCGTCATGCCATGACGCCGCAGGCCGACACAACTCTGCTGCGAGCAATCGGCAACCAGTCGCGCAATGCACTGTGGGGGAATTTTACCGAAGTCATGGACTATGAAACGGGCGGCTGGCGATTCAAACATGCCCGCAGCTACATCTGGTCGGCAGCGGCTTGGCTATCCTTGGTTCTTCATGAGTTGGCAGGGATCGATGCCAGCGAATTTGACACCTTAAGCTTTTCACCGCATCTGCCAGCGGTTCTGGGCGGGCGATTCACCCTCTCGCAACTGAAGCTTGGTAACATGACCTTGGATATCGAGATCCTGGGAAGCGGAAGCTCGGTTCGCTCCTTCGTGGTGAATGGTCAAGCACAGTCGGAGCCCAGGCTGCGTCGCAGCCCGGGGTATCACAAGCTGTTGATCGAGCTGGATGAATCCTCCAGATAGGTAATCCGGTTACGGTATTCACTCGCACGATGACAGATCGACTTTCGTAGTCCGATTCAGCTCTTGCAAGGGGCCTATGATGCGCACTCGAGATCCAGCGATCGCTTGTGAGGATGAGCGCGAGTGGAAGCCTGACGCTATGATGGCTTAATTCACGGATGAATTTCACGGATTAACTTTGGGTGAACTGCAAGGGGGTGGACGGCATGCTTCTACTGCGAAAGACGATTGCGATCCTCTTCTGTTGCCTGGTGGTCTGCGAGGCTGTTGATGGCCGCAGCCCCAATGTGCTTTTGATTTACACCGATGATCAGGGGAGCGTGGATGCTAATTGCTATGGCTCGCAGGATCTGGTGACACCCACTTTCGACCGTTTGGCTGAGGAAGGTCTCCGCTTCACGCAGATGTACGCGCCTTCGGCGATTTGCTCGGCCTCTCGTGCGGGCTTGCTGACCGGTCGATTTCCGGCCCGGGCGGGAGTTCCCGGCAACGTTTCCTCGACGCAGGGCGTGGCGGGAATGCCCACGGACGAACTTACCTTGGCGGAGCTGCTCAAGAGCCAAGGGTATGTAACCGGACACGTCGGGAAATGGCATCTCGGCTACACCCCCGAGACCATGCCCAATGGTCAAGGGTTTGATTCCTCGTTTGGTCACATGGGTGGCTGCATCGATAACTATTCGCATTTCTTTTACTGGCAGGGTCCCAATCGTCACGACCTGTGGCGCGACGGTCAGGAAGTTCACCGGGCAGGCGCATATTTTCTGGACTTGATGGTCGAGGAGGGAAGTAAATTTCTGGAGAACAATCGGGATCGTCCTTTCTTTTTGTATTGGGCCATCAATGCGCCCCACTACCCCATGCAGGGAGCGGATAACTGGCGGGAGTACTATCAAGACTTGCCTTCACCCCGCCGGCAATATGCAGCGTTCCTATCCACGGTGGACGAGAAGATCGGCAAGTTGCTGGAGGTCTTGGATCGCTTGAAATTGCGTGAAAACACACTGGTCATCGTTCAATCCGACCATGGGCACTCGACGGAAGAACGCGCTTTTTGGGGAGGCGGTAGCTCTGGGCCTTATCGTGGGGCGAAGGCCTGTCTGTTCGAGGGCGGTATCAGAGTTCCGGCGTTCGTTTCCATGCCGGGAACCATTCCGCAGGGAGAAGTTCGGGAGCAGCTGGTCACTGGCTGCGATTGGTATCCAACCATTGCAGAACTATGCGGGATTCCTCTGCCAAACCGACACTACGACGGCCGCAGCATTGTCCCTGTGCTCAAGGACCGACAAGCCCGGTCTCCGCACGCCAGTTTTTTCTGGCTACTGGGAAACGGCAAGAATGCGCAGTGGGCAGTCCGCAAGGGCCCTTGGAAGCTGCTCGGAAACGCCATCGACCGCAGCGATCGTCGCGGCGAAGTTAAATTGGCACCTCGATTTTTGACGAATCTCAGTCTCGACTTGGGCGAGCAAGCCAATCTAGCTCAAGAGTACCCTGACGTGCTGTCGGAACTGGACGCATTGGCAACCCAGTACCAACAGGGATTGGCGGAAAGCGACAACCCGGCAGGTGATCAATCGGGCAAAGAATAGAGCGGAGATTCGCTCAGCGAAAGCCGCGGAAAAATGCTACTTCCGCGGAGTGAAGGGCGACTATCAGACACTTAGGGGCCGAGCGTTACTTAGCTGCGGTTCTCTTCGGTTTTTCCAGAGGTTCAAAGTGGTGCCCAGCTCTCAAGTGCCGGTCTTCGCCAAAATCTGGAGATCCTGCGACCAGTTGCCCTGTGAAGCGGGCCAAGACGTGAAGCGGGCCAAGAAGTAATGTGTGCGGGCGAATAATCAAGTTGGGTTCCGGACGATTGCTGAGCCGCATTCCGTAGAGGACGGCAATCGTTTTCGCGAAACTCGCTAGAATGTAAAGTAGTACTGTAAATCCAGAAATCGCCGTCTACTCGAGATAAGCCTCGCAGCGGACGGCTATCGGGAGCAATTGCCTGTCACAGTCTTGCACCCGATGATTCTGATAAGGTCGTGCCTTGAATGCTCAGAATAAGACCATTTCGCTAGGCAGTTTGTAACCCATGAAAGGACTGAAGGACATTCGTCGTCAATTGAGCCGGCTATCGGGCCTCAGCGTGTCGATTCTAAAGACTCCATTGCTATTGATCTTTTCGATAGCAATGTCCGTAGTTTGCTGCGCTCAAGAGTCTGAAGTTGCTCCGGAGGAGAATCTGCCTTCGCTGGTACGCCAGGGGTATCAGGTAGACGTGGAGCTGCCCTTGATTGGCGACCGTGACGATCAGGTACGCCAGCAGATTCTCAGGATCGCTGAAGCTCATTCCAGCGATGGTCCTCGGCCGATCGTTGTCCTGAATTTTCGACCTTCCGCGATTGCCGCACTCTCAGAACCTGACGTGCAAGCAACCTTGCGAACCCGGGGAAGTCAGTTTGAAAGATGCCTTGCTTTGGCTCGATTTCTGACCGGTTCCGAGGCGGCCCGAGTTCGACTGATTGCCTATTTGTCTCAAACCGTCGAGGGGCACGCGGTGTTGCCCGTATTGGCCTGTGAGGAAATCATCAGCGCGCCAACTGCCGAGCTTGGACGGGCAGCGATCGATGAAGCGGTGGATTTGACTGTCGAGAGTGCGTATCGCGATGTGGTACGCCGGCGAGCG
>JANSWS010000559.1 GCA_024743355.1 bacterium | reverse complement strand
GGATAAGCGGCGAAGTCATACCACGGGATCTGAAAGGGAAGCAACTTAGGAAGGGTTAGTGGGAAGCCTGCCGCCGAGCCAGTGGGGTCCGGTCGGGTCGTCGCCAGATGCGTGAGCGTTGGCTTTTCCGCCAAAAATCAACCCAGCGACCACCACCGCTCGAGCTGTTGGGGTCCTGTGTCGAAAGATAGCTGACCAGCCCACGAGTCCGCATGCTTGCGATTGACGCTGGCCATGAACAATGATTCGTCGCCGAAAGCGAACCGGAGAGTGAGGGTCTTCGGTCAATTGGACGATGGTCGCACTTCCCGCCCCGCCTCGCGAATCGCCTGCAGGCACAGGGGAGGATTGTAGGCGAACAGTCCGACCATGCAGCCCACATCGGGATACTTCGATATCGTGTCCTGCGCATTCTGCTTGGCTTTGGCTTTATCAAAATTATCGAGTTTGGTACCCAAAATCGTGTACTTCTCGCCCTCGATAATTTCGTCGTTCGCGTCTCGCCGCGAAGGGTCTCGGCTGCGATCCAGCAGTTCGTCAATCAGCCCTTGCCGCCGCTGTTCCGCATTCAACTGTCCCAACCGGCCGACGAAGATCATGACGCTTCCACCATCGGGCATCGCTTCCTTCACCAACTGCCCAGCCATACGGCCGGCATCGTAGTTGTTCATGCCGATATACATCAGTCGGTTGGTGTCGGGAGCATCCGAGTCGTGCGTGATATAGTGTTTTTGATCACCGCATTGATTCAGAATCTCACCCTGGTTCTTGGGGTCGATGGGACTGACAGCAATGCCGGTCACGTCATCCTGCACCAGCAGTGCCTCGAGCATGTTTTTCTGATCGCCAACACCCTTGGGGGGAAATCTCAGCAAGACGTTCACATCGAATTCTCTGCCAGCAGCGATGGCGCCGGCCGCGGCAATATTCCAGAACGGATCAATACCATTGGTAACGTAAGCAACCGAACGCCGACCCTCAACAACATCCGGCTCGCCCTCGCCAGTCTTCAGCTTTTGCTTCATGTCCTTCCAAAAGCTGTCCGCGTCGGCTTTGCGAATTTGACGGGCCGGCAGATCGAGGAATCCGTTTTCGGAATCCGGCAATGGCTCGTCAGCAGCCAATTTGGCTAAGACTTCAACGGATTTATACCCGTACATGTAAGGATTCTGGACAACCGTTCCATGGATTTCACCATCGATAATGGCCTGCAGAGTTTCTTCATGCTCATCGAAAGCCACCACCCGTATTGGCTGATCCGTTGAAGTGGACAGGGAGGCAGCGGAATCGCTCTTGGAATCATTCACAGGTTCATAAGAGCAACCGGTCAGGGCAACGCACAAAGCGAATAGCCATAACGAGGAACGGATCATCGCCAATCCTTTTTGGGTTCTGCGTGAGGAGCGGTTGGGGGAAACGCTCTATTTGAGAGGATAACAAGACGGGTTGTCAACTTGCAGCTCGACCGAGGCCTGGCTGCTTGTCCAAACGGCGCATCGATCACTAGGCGACTGACGATCGCTGCGGAACACTTTGCGGGCGGACTGCAGGACATACGAAGTGGCAAATCGCATGAATCAAGCTGACCGTGACCGCTATCCACCGATGGAGACGGCCGCTCCGCTCTGAGCGCTTTCGTAAATGGCCAAGATCAGTTCCACACTCTTGCGGCCTTCCAAGCCGTCAATAACAGGCGGACGATCTTCTTTCAGCGCAACCAGGAAATCGCGGAAAAGTTCTGCATGTGCGTGATGTCCGATAGCGGCCGGATCGGCTGCGCCACCACCCGTCTTTGTGCGGCCTTGCATCTCGCGACGCAGTTGATCATCCTCCGGGGTGGAATCCTCAAATTCCCATTTGATGATGTCTTCTTCTTCCAGGATGGCGGTACCTTTCGATCCCGAAAGCTCGATCTTTTTCAGTGACCCTGGATAGCCAGCGGTTGTCGCTTCAATGACTCCCAAGGCCCCGTTGGCAAATTTAATGGTGGCCGCACAAACGTCCTCCACCTCTATCCGCTCATGAGCCACGGTGGCGGTATGCGCCATTACCTGGACGGCGGGTCCCATGAGCCAGAGCAACAGATCCACGCTGTGGATCGCCTGGTTCATCAAGGCCCCGCCACCGTCAAGTTTCCATGTACCGCGCCAGGCACCGCTGTCGTAGTATTCCTGGGTGCGATACCACTTGACGTAGGCGTCGCCGAGAGCGAGCTTCCCGAAACGCCCGCTTTCGACCGCGTTTTTCATGAGCTTACTGGATTCGTGAAAGCGGGAAGGAAAAATGGTAGCCAGCTTCACCCCCGCCTGATCGCAAGCGGCGATCATGGCATCGCATCGCTCGACTGTCACGTCCAGCGGTTTCTCCACAATCACGTGCTTGCCGGCTTGGGCAGCCTGAATGCAGGGCTCCATGTGGGCTCCGCTGGGCGAACAAATAGTCACCACATCGACTTCCGGATTCGCCAGCATCTGAGCCAGATCGGAGTATCCCTGACCTCCAAACTCGGCCGCCAGTGCATCGGCCCGCTCGGCGGCCAAGTCGAAACAAGCAACCAAGCGTGCATCCTCGATATCGGCGATCGCCCGAGCGTGAAACTTGGAGATCATTCCGCATCCAATAATCCCGAATCCGGTCATTCTGCAGTGCCCTGTCTAGAGTTCTTCAACGTCACACAAACTAAGCGGCATCTCATCGCTGGGATCTTGAACACGCAGCGCCCGTTTGCCAAGAAAAATATCATAAAGTGGGTCACCCACGAAGTCTTTTCGCCAGCCACGCAGCAGGTTTGGGAATTCATCATCGCTGGGATCGAGTTGCTTGCCACGAATCCAGTAGCTCGCCAGTTTACCCACATCATCCGAGGTTCCCACGATCGCGGGAGCGATTTGATTGCTGCGACACAAGTACGACATGGCCGCAGTCAAGAACTGTTGCAACAACGCCGGCGGTCGCGGTCGTTTACTTCGCCCCGACCACGGTGTCTCGGGTACTTCTGACTGCAAACCTCGAGTGATACACGCCGATAGCTCAGGGATAAAACGCTGGATACCCGGATGGTGCAAGCCACGGACATGGGCAATGCGTCTCGGGTCGGACGTCCCACGTTTGGCCAATTCAACAATCAGATCATCGCGGAGGACCCGGCGAGCCGGCATGTTTTTCAACTTAGCACGACGTTCTCTCCACTGCCACAACTCACGCACGATCCCCAATTGCTTGGTGGGCAACGATTGGACGCCAGAAATCCGGTACCACCCCTCCTGGTCGTTCACGTTGACCAAAGCGGCTTGTCTGCCTTCCAGTTCGTTCTGCAGCCAGCCCAGCCTGCCTTGCCGTTCCAAATCCGCACTCAAATGGTCATACAGTTGAGGCAGATGCAGCACATCCAAGGCGGCGTATTCCAGCTGTGCCTGGGACAAAGGTCGCTTCCGCCAGTCGGTGCGAGTTTCCCCTTTGGCAGCCACGACCCCCAAGATCCGCTGCAACAGTTTTCCGTAGGAGGCCGGATATTCACCTCCCAACAAGCCTTGAGCAATCTGCACGTCAAACAACTGCGGAATGGTGCTGCCGGTCGCCCGGTAGACAAACAAAATCTCTTCGCGACCGGCGTGCACGATAACCTTGCGGTCCGGAGAGGTGAGTATTTCCCAAATAGGATCCAGCTCATCCAGGCTCTTGGGATCGACAATAAAGATGTGATTGCGGGTCGAGATCTGCAGCAAGCACAAATCGGGCTGATAGCAATCCTCAGCCACAAACTCCGTATCAAAGCCGACCAAATCCGCATCGCCCATGGCGTCCAGCATTTCGCCGAGTTGTTGCTGATTGCTGACTACCTGGAAATCCACCGGACGTGCACCCGACCTCGACGCGTTCTACGACTCATTGGTTATTCTTCGGGGTCGTATTAAACTCGCAGTCTCCCCACTTGCCAAGGTTAGCGCCCAGGGTTGCGACCGCGGGTGGGTGCTTCGACGCCGCTAGGACTCCCCAACGAGGTTGCTGATGACATCCAGTTCCGCTGGCCGGCCCACCTGT
>JANSWS010000113.1 GCA_024743355.1 bacterium | reverse complement strand
CCAGATCCTTGGCCACCCATGGAATCCCATCAAATACGCCGAGGCTGATTCCCTTGCCGCGCCGTTCATCCGATGCATCTGCCTGTTCCAAAGCCAACTCTTCCAGCAGCGTCACGACGCATTTCAAAAGCGGATCATATTTCTTCAGTCGCTTGAGATACAGCTCGGTCAGCTGGCGGCTGGAGACCTGGCCAGTAGCCAACCACGATGCCTGCTGCTGAATACTGGCGAAAGCCATATCCGTTTCACTCGTGACACTCCTAGGCCGAACCGCCGCTAAACTCCCCTCGACGGACCAGGAGACTTGCACTTGAGCTGGCACCTGCGCTGAGACTTGGCCTTGCCGCTTGGCTTCAGCCTGCTCATAGAAGAAATCGGGTCGAAACGTCAGCGCGGGGACGGTGTCCGCGTCGACCGGGATCTCTCGCAAACGCTCACCCGAACGCAGAATCCCGTCTACCGCATCCGCGACCTGCTCTCGCTGCTCTTCGTCGAGTTCGATGCCTGCGATCCACTCTGCCTCCGCAATCATGGCAGCGGACACCCTTCCTTGCTCAGCTTGCAAGGCCAAGGCGCGATGGAAGGCCGCTGTCCCAATTCCTAAACCACCTAAGGCTTGCAAAAATCCTCGGCGTCCGACCGTAGGCGTGTGTTCGACTAGCTCTCGCATGCGTTACCCTTGGAAACCGTACCTTCAGAAAAGATAAATTTTGGAGCCTCGATGATACACCGCCATGCCCGAGGTAGAAGTATTCGGCCCAGCCAAGCCCAGCATACTTTCACGTTTCCGATCATCCACACATTCTCGCCTGGCAGCGAAACTTCTATACTGCATGAGGCGGGCGCTATCGGCTGCCCAATGGCCCAAACGCTCTGCACTCCGCTAGACGCTGGCTGGTGACCTACCCTTTGCCGAGTAAACAGGGCCCAGTTTCAGGGGTCAACACCGGCCAGGTGCTACCTGTAAGCATGTGCTTGGAAGGAACATAGAATAAGTGTGTTATTCCCCTGTGAACTGGCGAACCTCCCATAAATAGAAGGACAGCAAGTGCGTAATCTATTGAAATGCCTCGGTGTGTCGCTTTCGATGCTTCCCTGCTTGCTCACCATACAGCCCCTTGCGGCACAAGAGCAGACAGCCCAGGTGTCTCGGCAAGATCAGGCTTCATGGCAGGAAACCGTTGACCGAGCCGTCGAATTCCTGCGGATTCGTGGCCAAGCTGAAGACGGATCTTTTTCCGCCCAGGCCGGCATTGGGCCCACTGGGTTGGTCGCGGCAAGCCTGTTGGCAGCCGGCCTGCCTGCTAGTGACCCCATGGTAGCCAAGGCGCTCAGCTTCTTGGAAGCTCACGTTCAACCCGATGGCGGCATTTATAAGCTCGGATCGTCGCATCGCAACTATGACACGTGCATCGCCATGGTCGCTTTTTCCAAGGCCGACCAGGCCGATCGATTCGAACAGATCCTGAGCAACGCCGAACGATTTGTGAAGGGCATTCAGTGGGACGAGAGTGAAGGCAGGGAAGCCAGCGACATGGACTATGGAGGCGCGGGTTATGGCAGCCACGAGCGCCCCGATCTCTCGAACACCAGCTTCTTCATCGAAGCACTCCACGAACTGGGAAATGGATCCGAAGACGAAGCGATTCAAAAGGCTTTGCAATTCGTCTCCCGCTGCCAGAATCTGGAATCGGAGCACAACAACTCTCCCTTTGCAGCCAAGATCAACGATGGTGGCTTCTATTACACGGTCGCGGCGGGAGGAGAAAGCAAAGCGGGCGAAGCTCCCAATGGCGGACTTCGCAGCTACGCTTCGATGACCTACGCCGGACTCAAAAGCATGATCTATGCGGGTGTTACTAAAGATGACCCCCGAGTTCGTGCGGCCATCGATTACCTGCGAAACAATTACACCTTGGAAAGCAATCCAGGTGTCGGTCAGCAAGGTCTATTTTACTATTACCACACCATGGCCAAGGCCCTGGACGCCTTCGGCGAGTCAGACTTCGCTGACGCTCAAGGTACGGCACACCCCTGGAAAGGCGAGTTACTGAACAAGCTGGCCGAATTACAGCAGGACGACGGTAGTTGGGTGAATCCAACCACCCGCTGGATGGAAGGCGATCCTAACCTGGTGACCGCCTATGCGTTACTGGCGCTAGCTTACTGCCAACCTCGGTGAGCCAATGGACACCACCATTAAGTATGCGGCACTGGTGATTTTTCTGATCGTCGTTATAGCCGTGATGTGGACGCTTCGTGATGGCTTCCCGATTGGTCGCGGGCGCAGCGGAGGCCCCATCGTCGAGGACAATGCTTTGGCGCCGCCAGTCGCCCCGGTGAGCGGCCACTTTGCCTGGGATAGCGTTGGGGCGGATGTTCAAGCCTGATGCCCTGTCGCGACCGTTGAACATTTTAGTTCTGGAGCCTTACGGCGGCGGTAGCCATGCCACTCTTTACAAGGGCTGGCAAAAGTATTCAAGACATCACTTCGCAGTCCTGGAACTTCCAGGCCGACACTGGAAATGGCGTTCCCGGCACAGCTCATTAACGCTCGCCCTGCAAGCCAAGAACCTTGCGCAATCCGGCCAGTGTTTCGACGTGATATTTTGCAGTGAGATGCTTAATCTTGCAGAGTGGAGGGGACTGGCGAGCGATCCACTAGCACGCTTACCAGCCGTGGTTTATTTCCATGAAAACCAATTCACCTACCCACTGTCACCGGGCCAAAAACGGGATTATCACTTTGCCTATAACAACCTGTTGAGTGCAATTGCCGCCGACCAGATTTGGTTCAATTCGGAATTCCATCGGGCTGATTTTGCGGCGGCAGCCATCGCCTGGCTGCGGCGGATGCCCGACTATCCGCATCACGAATCTCTGGAACTGGCCCTAAGAGATTCGCTGGTTCTTCCACCGGGGATCGATCCACCTGGCAACAGCAACTCCCATCGATTTTCATCTCCACCCGTGATTGGCTGGGTCGCCCGCTGGGAGCATGACAAGCGCCCCGACAGGTTTGTACAAGCAATTCGCGGGTTAGTGGAGCGGAAACTCGATTTTCGACTGCTGGTCTTGGGCAAACAATCGTCCGCGCCCGATGAAGCTTTGCGAGAATTGCTGGACGTTTCGGGAGACCGGGTGCTGCATTGCGGATTTGAACCGGACCGGATCCGCTACTGGGATCTGCTGCGACAGATAGACATTATCGTCTCCACGGCGGATCACGAGTTTTTCGGCATCGCCATCATCGAGGCGTTGCACGCCGGAGCCCGCCCGCTGTTGCCCGCAAGACTGTCTTATCCCGAGATTCTAGATCCGCCAACGATGACCGCAGCCGAAAAGCAAGCCTGCCTCTACTTGCGCGATCAGGACTTGGAGTCCGCCCTGGAACTCACACTGACCCAAATGAATACATCGGGCCCGGCGAACTCCGTCTCAAATCCTGACGTAACTCGTTTCAAGTGGGAAAATCTCGCCGTCAGGTATGACCATGCGATGGACCGAATTGTTGCTCAGGCAAACTGATACCACTCGGAACGGAGTCTGAATTCAGAATCCTAGCCGAAAGCCATCAGCCGGTCGGCGTCATCCGCGGTTGCGTTCGGCTTTTCGAAAGGGTTCCAGTTCAACTGCTAGGACTTCGCGGCTTTGCAGACTCGCCGCTACTGGGCGATGACTAACCACCCGACAAATTCCGTCGAAAGATGAAATAGGCAGCCGCAGCAATGCATATCGATGCCCACAAGTAGTCTAGCGACAACTTTTGTTTCATGTAGAAAAGTGAAAAAGGTACAAATATCGCGAGCGTAATGACCTCCTGGAGTATCTTCAGCTGCCCCAGCTGCATGACAGTGATTCCGGTCCGATTGGCGGGGACCTGAAGTAAGTACTCAAAGAAGGCAAGCCCCCAACTGGCGAAGACTGCTATGATCCACGGTTTTGCGGACATGTTCTTGAGATGTGCGTACCATGCGAAAGTCATAAAGACGTTGCTACAGAGCAACAGAGAGACCGTGATTAGGTAGGGTTTCAAGGCGCGTCCTAAGCTTAAAGGAGTTTTGGCCAGCAAAGGGAAAACTTGCATCCAGTCCGGGGCTGGGTGAGCGATTCATCGTGAAAGATTGTATCCGCTCGCATTGAAATGCGATTGAATACAGCTCCAATTTCTCAGGCAGACGCAGCATGATGCTACCAGTCATGATGCTACCAGTCATGATGCTGAGTCTTGCCATTGCATATGTTGTCCCTTGGGGGACTTTAGAATTTATAGCTAAGGAAATTATGATGCTCAGAAAGATTCCATGCTTGCTGCTGTTGCTCCTTTGGGCACCACTGGCAATGGCGCAAGAAAACGCGTCCTCGATCGACAACTCAAGCGGAAAGGTATCGGACGTGACCACGGAAGAAGACCCCTATTTGTGGCTGGAAGATGTCAGCGGCGACACAGCCCTCGATTGGGTGCGCGAACAAAACAAATCCACGCAAGAGCACTTTGAATCACAGGCTGGATTTCGCGAGCTAGAGTCGGATTTGCTCAAGATTCTGGATTCTGACGAAAGAATTCCTTTCGTATCCAAGTCTGGCGACTATTACTACAACTTTTGGCGCGACAAAGAGCATGTCCGTGGCATCTGGCGACGAACAACTCTGGATGAGTACCGACGCAAAGAACCGAAATGGGAGATCATGCTGGACCTGGATCAATTGGCCGAGCAAGAGGGTGAGAACTGGGTCTGGAAGGGCGCCAGCATCTTGCGACCCGACTACGATTTGGCTCTGGTTGATCTCTCTCGGGGCGGCGCGGACGCAACCGTGACTCGCGAATTCGATCTCAAAGCAAAGCAGTTTGTGCAAGGCGGATTCGAACGACCCGAAGCCAAGGGGGGACTGAATTGGATCGATCGTGACTCGGTTTTCGTTTACACCGATTTCGGCGACGGCTCTTTAACGACCTCAGGATACCCGCGGATTGCCAAACTGTGGCGGCGTGGAACGCCCTTCGACTCGGCCGAAGTCATTTACGAAGGACAGCCCGATGACATGTATATCTCTGCCGTACATGACGACTCACCAGGATTTGAGCGCAACTTTGTCAGCCGCACCATCGCCTTCTACAACGACGAACTCTACCTGCTGGGAGATGATAAGCGTCTTACCAAGATTGAGGCGCCCAACAGCGCCGACAAGAGTGTCTTTCATCAGTATTTGACACTCCGACTGCGCGAGCCCTGGACAGTGAACGACCAGACCTTCGCTGCCGGTTCGCTATTGGTGACGAACTTTGATGATTACATGGCGGGAGTGCGTGATTTTGATATAGCCTTCGAACCCACCGAGAACTCTTCGCTCGACAGTTATGCGCCCGTCAAGGATCACCTGCTGATCAACGTTCTCGAAGATGTTAAGAATCGCATTTATGTCCTCACTCCCGAAGGCGACAACTGGAAACGAGAACCATTGCTTGGAGCGCCCGAGATCGGAACCGTCGGTGTTAGCCCCGTAGACCCGGACGAGTCCAATGCTTTTTGGATGACGTCCAGCGATTACCTTAATCCGACCACGCTCTACTATGGAAGCATCGGCGAACAGCCCGAGCAACTGAAACAACTGACGCCGATGTACGATGCCTCCGGTCTGGAAGTCAGCCAGCACTTTGCAACCAGCAAAGATGGAACCAAGGTTCCCTATTTCATGGTCGCCCCGAAGGATCTTGAGCTTGATGGAGACAATCCCACGCTACTGTATGGCTACGGCGGATTTGAGATCTCCCTCACACCTGGTTACAACGCCAGCGTGGGTCGCGCCTGGACGAGCCAGGGAGGAGTCTACGTCGTTGCCAACATTCGCGGGGGCGGGGAGTACGGACCGGGCTGGCACCAAGCCGCACTAAAGGCAAATCGATTGCGGGCCTACGAGGATTTCGCCGCTGTAGCGCAAGACCTCTTCCAACGCGGAATCACCCGCAAAGAAAGACTGGGAATTCAAGGTGGCTCCAACGGAGGTCTGTTGGTGGGCAACATGGTCACGCTCTACCCCGATCTATTCGAGGCCGCTGTTTGCCAAGTCCCCTTGCTGGACATGAAACGCTACCACCTACTGCTGGCGGGCGCCAGCTGGATGGCCGAGTATGGAGATCCAGACTCACCCGGTGAATGGAGCTTCATTCAGAACTATTCTCCGTACCAGAAAGTCCAGCCGGAAGTTGAATACCCAGCTGTCCTCTTTACCACGTCGACTCGTGATGACCGTGTTCATCCCGGACATGCGCGGAAAATGATGGCCCGCATGAAGGAACAGGGACACGATGTCACCTATTACGAGAACATCGAAGGCGGACACGGAGGAGCTGCCAACAACAAACAGCGGGCCTACATGCAAGCCCTGGCCTACGCCTACCTCAAAGAGCGTTTGTTCGGAGAATAACCGTTCCGGTTTCAGCGCAGCGCTGCCCGTCAGATCTCTGACGGGCGGCGCTGCTTGATCGCAAGATTGCCAAGGAGAAGAAGGTCCCGAAGGCATCCTCAAAACTGCAGGCAGGGTCGAATTCAAATTCGCTGAGACTGCTTTCTTTCGTCGGTAAACTCCCACCAAACTCTGGGCGGATTACCCGCCATGAAATCCGTAATGGACAGAAACACGTCGAGCACACACGGATCTTGCTGAGTCTGGGTCAACCGACAAAGACGCTCATACATTTCATAAGGGCACTGGCCGCGGAGCTCATCGGGCCGGTGAATCCCCAGCAACTTTAAGTCCGCCGCCATGGAAGGACCAATGTTGGGGAGATCGGTGAGTGTTCGCAATCGATCGCGACGGACCTTGTCTGGATGCATTTGTTTTACGGCCCCGTACGAAGGCTGCTAATGACAAACCTCTAATGCACTCGATAAATACGGTCGCGGGCGGTGACTTCCCAGCAGTCGACTAACTCGCCCCCTTCTACAACCTGAACAAATCGGTGTAACGCCACCGTGGGACAAATGTGGGCTGGAACCACATAGTGCACGTCTCCAACCGCCACGGAATCCGCAACACTGCTTTCCACCCTCAGATGCTCTTCATTTTGCTTGAGCTCTTTAGCATCGGGAAGACTCAAGAAATGGCAGCGTTTCCCCGCCGGTGGATCCGCAGCCACCGCCTTGTTGCCCAGATCCAGCGTAAACGTCTGGGCCCCCGCTTGCTTTGAAATCACGCGTGTCATCAGAATGGCCGCCGGTTGAATCCCGGCTATGTCAGGGTAATCATGCCCGTAGTTGAAGTCCGAAAAGATACTCGTCCCGGGCGAGCATTCCAACTCCGTTCCGGGTATGTCCAACTCATAGTTGGCGAAAACCGGAAAGGTAGGCGTGCCGCCGCAAACCAGCGTTTCGACGGTTCGATCTTCCGCTCGCAATTGCTCCACCATCCTCCGGACTGGTTGCATTAGATTCGCAACTGCGGTCTCTCGCTCTGACCGATCGGGCTGGTGATTCTGCCCATCGTACACATGCAGCCCCCGGGGCACTAAGGCTTGCGCCTCGCACAGAAATCGGTACAACGCGACTGCTTGATCACCGGCAGGAATTCCCGTGCGATGCATCCCATTATCGATGTCAACCAGAACTCCCACGCTCTGTGATGCTGCCAGCATGGCTTCGTTCAGAGCCTGGGCGGCCTGCAAATCATCCACAACCGTGGAGAACCTGGTCTTCGGAAATTTCTCGACAAGCTGGACTAACAAGTCGATCGCGGGACCGATCTGTGGATAGGCGATCAGCACGTCCGCTGCTTCGCACTCTCCCAGCATCTTCGCCTCGCAGAGTGTCGCGCACTTGAACTTGTGGATGCCGAAATCCTGTTGCAACTGAACGACCTGCGGCGTCTTGTGAGTCTTCACATGAGGCCGAAGCCGCTCCACACTCCCGGCAATGCGAATCATGGCTTCAATGTTGCTACGAATCCGCTCGGGATAGACCAACAGGCAAGGAGTAATCAGTTGGTTGGGATCTCTCAGTTGATAATCACTGGGTTTGAGCATGCATCGCTTTCGTCGAACTCTTGTATTTTATTGCGCAAACCACGGCACGAGCCGACTTGATTTGCAATTTATGGAGAGCACCAGGCAGCTCGCTCCGCAACCGCCTACTTGGCCTTCAGGCTGACGCAGACTATCTCCTGGTCATTGCGAGCGAACATACACTGGTCGGCAAAAGCCGGGTGGCTCCATACAACCGGGCGATCGGACCAGCTCCCGGTCGGTTCCAGAACATGCATGCGGCCAGTCTCTTCAAAGCCAGCAGGAGATAATTTTGCGGATACCAAGTCACCGGTTTCCGTGAACACCAGATAGCCGCCCGAGTAATGCACGACGAAAGAAGTTCCATGGCTTGCCCGACGCTCCCCGCCGGTAGTTAGTTGAAAACTCTCCCAGTAACGACTTCCATCCCGGGGATTGACGGCGATAAAGGCACCGCTCCCACAATCGGATCCGTAAATCGCGTTGTCTTCAAACAAGGCAGTCGCGCTTCCGGAGTAAACTCCAATTTTTGGTTTGCCATCCCACAGCGAGCCCTGCGGCTTGCCATTTTCGTCCAGCTGCAGCATCGCGCTGGTTTCTCCGATGCCGCTGGCAAACAGCAGATTGCCGTTGAGTTGCGGGGCGGCGATGGACATCCCGTAGCGAGGTTGCAACGGATAGGTCCAGAAGACCTCTCCGGTCTGCGGATCCAGCGCATTGAGTGACTGAGAATGCCAGATGATCAACCTTGGCTGCCCACCCAATTCGTAGATCATGGGCGGGCAGTATCCAATGTCTTCGGTCGTGAGCGCCTTCCAGACCTCCTTGCCGGTACTTTTGTCCAAAGCAACCACCGCACTCCCTTGGCCTCCTGCCAAGGTGTAGAGCAGATCTCCATGCACCAGCGGGTGCGCGGCATAGCCCCAGATCGGTGCTTCCGCAGCGTACTCCTGCTGCAATTGCTTCTGCCAAATCACTTCTCCCGAGTCCGCGGCGAAGCAGATGAGATCGCCCTCGGCGCCCAAGCAATAAACATGATCGCCATCCACGGTAGGCGTGGCTCTGGGTCCATTGGGAAAAGATAGCTCATAGGGTCGCGCGTATTCGTGCTTCCAAATCAGTTTGCCAGTGCTAGCGTCAAAACAAAGGACCCGCTCCTTGCCGGTGAGCGCATCGCGTCCGCCTGGGTTATTCGTACTCGTACCACTCTCGACTAGGTAATCAGTTAGAAACACTCTTCCGCCCGAAACAGCCGGACCAGAATAACCCAGGCCCACCGGCACCCGCCAAAGGACTTCAAGTCCAGATTCTGGAATCGCATTCACGACACCACTTTCAGCGTAGATGCCGTTGCGTTGAGGTCCCATCCATTGCGGCCAGTCATCGCCGCGAACCGGTATCGCGCTGCCGCACAGGCCGCAGGCGGCAAAAGCCAACCATACTGTAGATTTCCACTGAATTCTGTGTGCGTGCACTGACTGGGACTCCCGTTTGAATCAAAACAGCAAAAAAGTTCTCGACTCTTTGAGCCCATTCATTCTAGCGTTTTGTACTTTGCTGGGGTGCCCATGGGAACCAGATACGACTTCCAAGATGCGGAGCCTGCTTTTCCTCCACATGCGGCTTCGCCCGCGGAATCTCACCGGCTGGCTATAATGAGAATTGACGTCGCTGACCGAGGTCGCCACGACGACGGATGCTGTAACCAAAGCTTCGGGTGTCGTGAGGATTACTTGGTTGGCTTTCGCCCCATCGCACGCACCTATTGCCTACCGTTTATCATGTCGCCCGCCCTTCTCACTGCTCGACGCCGTTTCCTATTCCAGAGTGGATTGGGGCTGGGATCCATTGCCGCTGCCGAACTCCTGCGAGCTGAGTCGCCGACGGCAACGATTCCTGGAGATACGCACGACCCGCTGCGAGCCAAGCAGCCGCACTTCCCGGCCAAAGCCAAGGCCGTCATTCATTTGTTCATGTGTGGCGCTCCCAGCCAACTGGAGTTGTTCGATGAAAAGCCCATGCTGAAGCAGCTTGAAGGCAAGCCGCTTCCAGCTTCGGTCATTGGCGACCAGCGTTACGCCTTCATTCAGCCCGATGCGGCTGTGCTTGGCCCTCAGTACAACTTTGGCCGACACGGACAGTCGGGAGCATTGATCTCCGAAGCCATGCCGCACCTGGCTTCCGTGGCCGACCACTGCTGTTTTGTGAAGTCGATGCACACGGACCAGTTCAACCACGCGCCAGCACAATTGTTTCTCAACTCCGGGTTCTCTCAGCCCGGACGTCCGAGTTTCGGCTCATGGGCCGTCTACGGACTGGGCGCGGAGACTCGGGAACTTCCTGCCTTTGTCGTTTTGAGTACGGGCGATGGCATCAGCGGTGGAACCGCACTCTGGTCCAGCGGCTTTCTACCAACGGTCTATACCGGAGTCAGGTTTCGCAGCCAGGGCGATCCCATTCTGCATGTCAGCAGTCCACCGGGTGTACCCGCGCAAGTGCAAGAGAACACTTACCAACTGATCCGAAAACTCAATGAACGTCGTCTCGAGAAGATCGGCGATCCAGAGATCGCCACACGGATTTCAAGCTTCGAAATGGCTGCTCGCTTACAGACTTCTGCTCCCGAGTTGATGGACCTGCAGCAAGAGACACAGGAAACTCTAGAGCTATATGGTTGCGATCCCGACAAACCATCTTTCGCGCGGGCTTGCCTGTTGGCTCGCCGTATGGTGGAGCGCGGCGTGCGATTTATCAATATCTTTCACAGCGGCTGGGACGCACACAGCGATGTGGTGGGCAACATCAAGAGGAACTGCAAGGCAACCGATCAGGCTTCGGCAGCCTTGGTCGCCGATTTGGCTCGGCGGGGAATGCTGGATGAGACTTTGGTGATTTGGGGTGGGGAGTTTGGCCGAACCCCCATGGTCGAAACCAATCCAGCCCTGGGGCGCAAACTGGGACGCGATCATCATCCTCAGGCATTTACGATGTGGATGGCGGGCGGCGGAATGCGGCCGGGCGTGACCTTGGGGGCCACCGACGAATTTGGATTTCACGTAACCGAAAAACCTGTGCACGTGCATGATTTGCAAGCTACTCTGCTGCATTGCCTGGGTTTTGACCATGAACGCCTCACCTACCATCACGCCGGCCGTGATTTTCGTTTGACCGATGTCCACGGACATGTGGTCCAGGAAATTCTGGCCTGACACACCCATGCATTAGCCTGACAGGCACTAGCCTTGAACCGTCTGGCGACCTGGCTTCTTGATCTTTGCGCGGCTGCCTGGTCAATGCTTAGTCTTTTTGCCGTTCGCTAAGTGATTGTGATAGATTGGGCGGAAACGGCTTCCACAAATCGCGTTGGGGAGATGCATTGATGATTCGTTCGCAGTTGGCATGCTTGCCGTTGGTCGCAGGGTTATGGCTTCCCCTAATGGGCCAGAACATAACCGTCCCTCGAGTCGGCGCCGTCGATCGGCAGCCTTTAGAAGCCAGTGTTGCCCGCGTCGTCCAAGCTCTGCAATTGGCAGGCAGTCCACTTCCCGATTCCGACCTGCAAGCCATCGACCAACTTCGACAAGAGCCCCGAGACTCGACGGTTATCCGAGGCCTGCAAGAGATTCTGGACAAACACTGTCTGTTGGTCGTCAATATAAATCCGGAAAGTCGCGTCAAGGTTGCCATGGGGCCGGCGGAGCCTCAGTTGGACGAGTTGGGCTGGACCAATTTTCTGGTAAAAGTCATTAACGAAGCAGGCGTGACCGCAGCCCTCGAGTGCGGAAGCGAACAAGCACAGCCCATGGTTCGCCGCAGCAGTTCCGCTCCAGATCCCCAATTGGACATCACGCCCGCAGACGCCGCGCGGCGTTGGCTGGATATCGAGAGCGTCACCTCGCAACCCATGCGCCCAACGCTCTCCGGCCTGGCAGTCGAATATCGAATATTGCAACTCTACAGTCGCGACGCGGGCCAGCGCGAAGCGACGCTGTCGATGCATGTAGGGCAGGGCACTCAGGACTTGGGGTTTCGCAGTGATGTGCCAATTCTTTTTCATTGCCGACCTTCGATCGAGATCCCCTTGTCGATTCGCGATATCGATGGATCACCTACCGTATGCAGTCTGTTGATCAAAGATCGACTGGGGCGAGTTTACCCCAATCCTTCGCGACGACTGGCGCCCGACTTTTTCTTTCACGAACAAATCTACCGGGCCGACGGCGAGTCGATTCGGCTGGCACCGGGGGACTACCGCGTCGTGGCCTATCGCGGTCCTGAGTATCATCCATTGCCCATCGATTTAACGGTCTCCGACGACGCGGCTGCCTCACCGCTTAAGATTGAGTTGAAGCGTTGGATCCACATGGCGGAACACGGCTGGTTCTCAGGAGACCATCATGTTCATGCGGCCGGCTGCGCTCATTACGAAAATCCCACACAGGGAGTCACTCCAGAAGATATGGTCAGACATCTCGTGGGCGAGGATCTGAACGTGGGCTGTGTGCTCAGCTGGGGGCCATGCTGGTACTATCAAAAACAATTCTTCGACGGCAAAGTCTCCGCACTCTCCCGCCCCGGTAACCTGATGCGATACGACGTGGAAGTCAGCGGATTCCCCTCGTCCCACGCCGGCCATCTGTGCCTGTTGAATCTGACAGAAGACGATTACCCCAACACGCAGTCGATTGACGAATGGCCCACCTGGACTCTGCCCGTGCTGGCGTGGGGAAAAGAGCAGGGGGGCGTCGTGGGTTACAGCCATAGCGGCTGGGGATTAGCGCTGCCCGACTATCTTCCCAATGGTCAACGCGGTAGCTTGCCGAAAATCTGGGGTGGAAGTTCGGACCAGGCCGGACGAGCAGCCGACCTGCTTCCGGATTATGCGATGCCGCCCTTCGATGGAATCGGCGCCAACGAGTTCATCGTAACCACCGCACACGGAGTCTGTGACTTTATCAGCGCCGTGGACACACCGGCCATTTGGGAGTTGAACATCTGGTATCACACCCTCAACTGCGGATTCACCTCGCGAATTAGCGGCGAAACCGACTTCCCTTGCATCTACGGCGAACGGGTGGGACTGGGAAGGAGTTACGTTCAGGTACAGGGCACTTCGGCCAAGGAGCTGGAATATGACCAGTGGGTTCAAGGACTAAAAGCAGGTCGCAGTTATGTTAGCGACGGAATGAGTCACCTACTGAGCTTCTCCGTGGGCGACCAACTTCTGGGAACGCCTGGTGCGAAGGGCGAAGCGAGTCGCATGGATCTGGCTTCAGCCGGCAAACAAGTCGTTCGCTGTCGAGTCGCCGCTCTTCTACCCGAACAACAGGATGCACAAGGCAAGGCGATCGCCTCCCGTAGACTGGATGAAAAGCCTTATTGGCATTTGGAACGAGCGCGTTTGGGGGATTCTCGCAGAGTACCCGTGGAAGTTGTCGTCAATGGCCAGGCCGTCGCCCGCAAGGAGATTGTGGCCGACGGCTCGCCCCAACCGCTTCAATTTGAAATCGAACTCCAACGCTCATCCTGGGTCGCCATCCGAATTCTGCCTTCGCTCCACAGCAATCCGATTTTTGTACATGTGGATGAACAGCCGATTCGAGCCAGTCGCAAGAGCGCTGAGTGGTGTCGCGACGCGGTGGATGTCTGCTGGAACCAAAAGAAGACGCAGATACGGCCAGAAGAAATCGGGGCCGCGCGAGCCGCTTACGATAAGGCACGCGAGATCTATGCGGCAATTATCGACGAGAGTTTTCAAGACTAAGCACCCTCCGAGAGTATTTGGCGGCTTTGGTGTTAGCCGCCAAACCCTTCGGTGTTCGGATAAGTTCTAAGTCCTATTTCTTCTCTGCTCCCTACATTCGGAGCTCATCCTCACCAGAAAAGTCCTTCGACGTACATTTACTGGAGAAACGCGTGTACGAATTCGATGACGACTAACGCGTCATTCCAGGACGGATCCTGAATAGTGAATGAACATCCAGCAACGCTGCATCTCGTTGTAGATCCAGCCTCCCGCTGTGTGTTGAACTAGTCATCTAATCTCAGGGTCTTTTCCATGTTCCAACTCCGCTGGCGTTGGCCTATCCTGGCATTGCTGCTAACCGGCATTGGATACGGTTCCAAGTATTACACTATTGGCGGCATTGAACATCTGAGGCTGCAGCCTAGACAGGCGAGTGGCGAGGCGAATCTGATAAACGCGTGGCAGGCCGGATTGCCATCGGCAACTCCCTTCAATCCTCAGTCGAGCGCGCCGAATTTTGCTGATGTGCAAGTCCCCAGCGGATGGCGAGGCCAGCCTTCCGCAGATCCGTCTGCCGTCCCCGGTCAAGCCGCGTTTTCATCCATGCCCTCGCAGGCATCGTCCAGTTTTGCAACTGCCCATGCGACTCCCATTCCGGCCCCACCCGACTTTGTCCCCGCGAGCAAGCCTCAATCGGCATATTCTCCGCTCACAAACAGCTTCGAGCATGCAAGTCCGAACCCACTTTTGCAAGATTCGGCCCAACGAACAGCCTCTTTAGGACGTCTTTCGACGGCCCGTGTGGGAACTGCGGTCGGCAATAGTCCAGAAGCTGCAAGAGCGGACAACAATGCAAACTATGTTTATGCCAGGAAGCCCAACACGATTCGTGTGGCCAGCTTTCAAACCAATGGACTAGACCGAAACAACTTGGAACAACGCGAGGTGCTGGACATCTATGCCCATATCATCTCGCAGTTCGACGTTGTCGCCTTGCAAGGAATCCTAGTCGATCAACAGTCCAATCTAGTCGCTGTTGTCGAGCAGATGAATCGCAGCGGCCGGCAGTTTGAATACCTGATTGGACCGGCTGTCGGTCGCAGTTATCCGCAACAGATATTCGCCTTTGTGTATGACACCACCACACTGGAAACTGATCAGCGTGAACTTTACACCGTGGAGGACCCACAAGATTTGGTCAGCTACGAACCTCTGGTCGCCTGGTTTCAATGCAAGAATGCACAACAGGTTCCAGCCTTCAAGTTCTCGTTAGTCAACACACTGATCGATAGCAATCTAGCCAGCCGCGAGATCGCTTTGCTCCCCAAGCTGATCGCGGCCATCGAAAACGACGGTCGGGCCGAAGATGACTGGATCATCGCCGGGCATTTAGCAGGCCACGTCCGCTCGGTATTGGATCTGGATAGTAACGTTCGCCTGGCTCTGCCGGTAAAGGCAACCAATATTTTCGGCACGCAAGCATCCGACACGATCTTTTTCTCAGCGATGGCCACAGTTGAGTTCTCCGAGAATTCCGGCGTTTACGACTTCCTGCGATTGTTCAATCTGTCGATAGAGCAAGCCTCGCTAGTCAGTCAGCACCTGCCCGTATGGGCCGAGTTCTCCACCATGGAAGGCGTGCACCCCTAGCCTCAAACCCGCCGGGCGCGTGGCGTTCTACGAAAGCATCATATCCCAAACGGACTTCTCGCCTTCAACTTTGCCACGCCATCATCCATAGGTAATGGATTGGCGCAAGCGGCTGGAGGCATCCAGTAGTGACTGGTTGCGATTCCAACCTGTTGGAGCATCGATCATTCCCATCTTTACGTGGCCCGCTACCCACGCAGCTCAGGCAGCACATAGCTGCGTCCATCTTTCCGCGTTGACTTGCTAGAATAAATAAGTCAGGAGAAGCGGCAGATGGAGAAAATACAGTGTCACGTTGCCTAACAATCGCAGCATGGTTCACAGTTGCAATGCTTTCGCATTGCCAACCACAAGCGTCCATATCGCTGGCTGAAGATTGGATCGCCGTAGGTGGTGATCGTGGATGCATGCGCTATTCGCAACTGCAGCAAGTCAGCAGTCAAAATATCGACCTGCTTACGGTCGCTTGGGAATTCCAGACGGGCGAATTGGCAGAGGGAACTGCGCGGATCATGGAGTGCACGCCCGTAGTCGTGGAAGGCGTGATGTACATTACCTCGGGCAAGCTCAAAGTCGTTGCCCTCGATGCAGCCACGGGGCAGGAGATATGGCGTTTTGATCCGTTCGAAAAGCACGGTCCAAAATATGCGTTGGCATCCGGTGGAGTGAACCGCGGCGTGGCGTACTGGAGTGATGGTCTGCCTGACGGCCAAAGACGTATTCTGCACGGCACCTCAGACGGACAACTGTTCAGCATCAATGCCAAGACTGGCGAACTGGATCGAAATTTTGGCCTGAACGGAGTCAAGGACCTCCGCGAAGATCTGGAGATTGATTTATCCCAGCTCGCCTATGGCCCAACTTCAGCGCCGGCAATTCTTGACGATGCCGTTATCGTCGGCTTCTCATGCGGTGAAGGGCCTGGGCGGTCTGCGCCTGGTGATGTGCGGGCCTTCGATGTGCGAAGCGGACGTCAGCTTTGGAGATTCCATACCGTACCCCGTCCCGGTGAATTCGGGCACGAGACTTGGGAAGGCGATTCCTGGAAAGATCGCGGGGCTGCCAACGCTTGGGGCGGCTACAGCGTTGACACGCAACGCGGTTTAGTTTTCGCCGGCCTTGGATCGGCCGCCTTCGACTTCTACGGGGGCGATCGAAAAGGAGCTAACTTGTTTGCCAACTGCACGATCGCGCTGGATGGCCGCACCGGCCAGCGTGTGTGGCACTTCCAAACACTACACCACGATCTCTGGGATCATGACATTCCCACTTATCCCAACCTGGTTAGTGTAACGCATCAGGGAAGGCGTATCGACGCAGTCGCGCAAGTGACTAAGACCGGCTATGTATTTCTGTTTGACCGCGAAAGCGGCAAGCCGCTATTCGAAGTCAAAGAAGTGCCTGCCCCAGCATCGGATGTAAATGGCGAAGAGGCATGGCCCACGCAACCCGTGCCCGTGCGTCCGCCTGCCTTTTGCCGGGTAACGATGTCCGAAGACGAAGTCACCGACATTGCCCCCGAAAACCGCGAATTCGTCTTGGCTAAGCTGCGTGAACTCAAGGGAAGAGCCCAGTTTGCCCCGCCTAGTCTGGAGGGCACGATCGTCGTTCCAGGCTTCCACGGCGGCGCCACCTGGTCGGGTGCCTGCTTTGACCCTGAAACCGGGATGCTCTACGTGAACGCAAATAACCAACCCAACATACTCACGCTTGTCGCCCAGCCCGAAGATGCTGCTTATCCCTATCGCATCACGGGCTACAATAAGTTTCTTGATCAGCAAGGCTATCCAGCGATCAAACCACCTTGGGGCACGCTGAATGCGATCGACTTGAATCAAGGCACCATCGCCTGGCAATCCGTGCTGGGTGAATACCCGGAGTTGACCGCTCGAGGAATCCCTCAGACGGGCACTGCGAGTTTTGGTGGTAGCATCGTGACTGCCGGAGGTCTGGTTTTCATTGGCGGTACACGGGACGAGATGTTCCGCGCGTTCGACAAACACACGGGGAAACTATTGTGGCAACACAAGCTTCCTGCGGGTGGCTACGCAACGCCCTGTACTTACTCAGTCGACGGTCGCCAATATGTGGCTATTGCCGCCTCCGGCGGAGGAAAACTAGGTACCCCCACAGCAGACTCCATCATGGCTTTCGCGCTCCCGCTTTCACCGTAGCTGCGAAAGCAATAACCCTGCATAATCCCCTTACCACTTCAACATCGAGTCCACCATGTTTCGAACTTTCTTGTTTTGCATCGCCCTGTCTGGCATTTTCAGCTCACCAAGTCCGGTCTGCAGTCAAGAGAAACTGAAGGCGCTGATTATCGACGGCCAAAACAACCATTCAATGTGGCCAAAGACGACCGCCATGATGAAACACTATTTGGAGGAAAGCGGACGATTCACAGTAGATGTGGCCCGAACAAGATTTACTTGGCAAGGCGGCGAACTGTTGAAGCAATATCCCGCCGGCGACAAGATTCCGAGAAAAGACTTGCCAGAATCAAGACCGGACCCGGACTTCAAACCGAACTTTTCCGCCTACGACGTAGTCATCAACAACTTCGGCTGGAAAGCTGCGGCATGGCCCGAAGAGACCCAGCAGGCATTCGAGGATTACGTTTCAAATGGAGGCGGTTTGGCCATCATTCACGCAGCTGACAACTCGTTCCCTGAATGGCAGGCTTACAATCTGATGATCGGCTTGGGTGGATGGGGCGGTCGTAACGAGGCATCCGGACCTTATGTCTACTTCGACCAACAAGGCAAAGAAGTACGCGATGAATCTCCGGGCAGCGGTGGTTCGCATGGGCCCAAGCATGAATTCCAGATTGTGGTCCGCGATCAAGATCATCCGATTACCAAAGGGCTTCCCACGAGTTGGATGCACACCAGCGATGAACTCTACCAACAGCTGCGTGGACCGGGAATGAACATGCGGATTCTAGCGACCGCATATTCCGCCCCGGACTTCCGGGGCACGGACCGCCATGAACCGATGATTATGACCATCTCGTTCGGTGAGGGTCGTGTTTTCCATACTCCAATGGGGCACGATGACGTATCATTTGAGTGCGTCGGATTCATTACTACCTTTCTCCGCGGTGTCGAATGGGCAGCTACGGGCGAGGTCACCTTAACGGAAATTCCTGACGACTTTCCCAAGGCCGATAGTGCGAGTCGGCGCGCGTTCGAGGATCGTTAGGGGAATCCACCTTTTGGCAAAAGTAGCTACGCTCGCCAGAGCGTGGTGAGCAGCATCGAACGTCCACCTTCTGGCGAAGGTGGCTACGCTCGCCAGAGTGTGGTGAGCAACATCGAACTGTCCACCTTCTGGCAAAGGTAGCTACGCTCACCAGAGCGTGGTGGGCAACATCGAACTGTCCACCTTTTGGCAAAGGTAGCTACACTCGCCAGAGTGTGGTGAGCAACATCGAACTGTCCACCTTTTGGCAAAGGTAGCTACGCTCGCCAGAGAAACTATG
>JANSWS010000471.1 GCA_024743355.1 bacterium | reverse complement strand
GCTTGATGCGCAGGCCGTGCCGGGAGACTACACTGCCAGCATCGTGAATCAAGCTTTGCTCTCGCTGATCGACGCCAACAATAACGAGATACCGGTCACGGAAAACTCGTTTCGTTCCGCCACGATTTCGCTCGTACCGGAGCCCAACAGCTTGCTGGTAGCCTTGAGTTTTATGTTGACATGCCTGCTTCGCCGCAAACGCCCGCAACTTTGCCCGTGTTTGGTTTCAGCAAATAGGAACGCTTAGGTTTGCGTAGGTTACTGCGTCTTTGCTTGGCAGTTGGCCATCCTAGCGGGCCGGGCAAGGTGTTCTAGAAGTCATCTAACCTCCGAGAATTGCATCATGCTTCGAATCGTGTCTCTGCTCAGCATTGTAGTGTGCCTGACTGTTCCAGCACGCGCGGCGATCGTATATGACTCCGAAGGATTTGAAGCATTCAATCTGGGTGCGCTCGTGGGGCAGGACGCTGGCAGCCCGTCCCGTGAATGGTTGGATTTTAATCCAGCCAATGGCAACCGTTTTCGCGTCAGCGAACCGGCGATCTTCGGTAACCGGGTCGTGGCGGCAACGGGCTCAAGCGAGATTCCGGCCTTTGTGGCACCCGCGATCAACCAACTGCCCCTCCCCGGTGAGATATGGGTCGTGGAGGTGGATATTGCGCGGACGATTGCAGCTGTGCCCGTGACCCCCAGCAGCAACGGGTTCAACGTAGACATCTACCCCTCGAATCAGGCAGTGGCAGTTCCCAACCGCATCGCGGGTTTCGGACTGGGCGTTAATGCTCAGAACAATGCGATCGTGCCATTTGTCAGCGTCTTTGACGGAAGTACTGGTGGCATGGTATTGCCGGTCGATTTGAGTGTTGCCCAGAATGAGTTTGTGAGTTTCCGGGCGGAGTTGAATTTTGATACGGAGACGTTTCGAGTTTTCGTCAATGGCATCGATACCGGGCTTTCCAGCTTCGTGAACCCTTCTTCCTCCTATGCGGGCAACGTCACGCTTGATTTTGGCGACGCGGACCTGCAGCATGATCCGGTTCTGAATGCCACTGACGTTGGCTATTTCGACAACTATCGTATCTTCACGGTGCCAGAGCCCAGCTCGCTGCTTGGCGGATTTGTCTTGCTCTTCGGTTGCGCGATGCGTCGGCGTCGGTAGCACTACAACGGGCTTCCGTGGGCCAGGTGCCCGCGGTTTGCGGGCTACCCGTATTAGCGGTGAGGGAATTCCCAAGGGTGCGGTTGCTGAATCGCCCTGCATAGCTTCTGATAAACCGTTGTTCGTCTCGGGGGAGACAGGTCCGGCGTAGGTGTTTCGAGCTGATTAAGGACATCGCTACATGGGCTGGAAAAAAAATCGCAAGTGTTCTCTCAAGCACGGTCAGTGGACCTCAAGAAGGCTCGGCTTGATCGAGTATCTGGAGCCGCGACTGACACTCTCCGCCTCATCGATCGATGGGCGTGCTTTTGTTGATATTGGGCCCTCGGATAACGTTGCCTGGGACCAGCCCCGAATCACCTTGCAGTTTCTGACGGAAGATTTCCCGGCCGGCACCGACCCCGACTCTAGCATCATCGTCGGCCCCAACACCTTTAATAGCTGGCTGTTGGATACCGGTGCCAACACCACGCTGGCTTTCAAGACTGCCGTCGAGGACATGAAGCAGTTCGAGCCGCGCTATCAGACTTTTGGGCAGTTTGAGGAGTTGGGAGTTGGTGGCGTTGAGCTTTTCGATGTCTCGTTGCCCTATCGCTTTGACTTTTCTGGCAGCACCAACTTTGAGCGCAACACGTTGTTGGATAAGCGGATCATCTCCAACGAAGAACGCGATCTGAGTATTTTTGGTCCGTGGGGCATTGTCGGCATGCCTGCCATGACAGAACGCGTGACGACTTTGGACTTCACGCCTTGGACGGACGTGCAAGGCTTCAATCTGTTCATGAATACAGATTTTTACGACGAGCTTCCTGAGCCCGTGGGGCCTCGGTTTACCTTAGAGGTTGACAATCGCGTCAATTTTTCGCCGGATGGCAGTGCTGTACCTCCGGGCGGACCGGTCCCGGCCTGGGCGGATCTTCCATTCTTTGGGGCCGAACTACTGAATAACGAATCGCGCTCGTCGGGCAACTTCTTGTTCGATACGGGCGCTCAAGTCAGCATCATCAATTCCAGGATGGCATTTGACCTGGGCTTGGATTCAAACGGCGATGGTGTGCTTAACGCCCGCGATGCAAATTTTGCCCGCACCGAAACTATCGGCGGTATCGCTGGCACCACGGAAGTCCCCGTATTCATCATTGATGAAGTGCATTTGCCGAGTAAGCAAGGGCCGGATCTCGTGTGGACGGATCTGCAGTGGATCATTCTGGATATCGTCGACGGTATCGATGGCGTATTTGGCTTCGACAATATGACCAGCGGCTGGATTGAAGCCTTTGCGGTCGATGGCCAGTCGGGTTATACCCTGCAATCGCACTTGGATTTTCGGGGCTGGTCGACGACCGGCAAAGGCGAGATCCATTTCGATTTCAATGAAGAGTATTTCACTCTGATCGATCCTTCGGGCCCCGGCGCTGTTGTCACCGAGAGCGGTGACAGCACGGTCGTAACGGAAAACAGTGTAGCCACGGATAGCTATGAAATTCGACTGACCGAGCCGCCGACCGCGGATGTGACGATCAACTTGGTTGGTGGTAATGGCCAGGTGGAAGCCGTCGACGCGGCCAATCCTTCCAATAACTTCCTGATTTTTACGCCTCAGAACTGGTCCGTGCCCCAGACCGTCCTGGTCCGCGGCGTTGATGACAGCATTCAGGAAGGCTTCCAGCGAGCTTTTGTCCGTAACTTAAGTTCCAGCAGCGATCCCAACTATGATGGCGTCGGTATGCCGCGTATTTCTGTTGGCGTGGTGGACGATGATTTTGCGGGCATGATGATTCTGCCAACCGATGGAGACACCACCGTCACCGAAGGTGGCGCGCCGGACTTCTACGATGTGGTGCTGATGACGCCTCCTCTGCAGGATGTCTTCATCATCATGGAGCATGTGGCCAATCAAATTGAGCTTGTCGGTGAAGATTCGGGGACCACGGTATTGACCTTCACTCCGGACAATTGGAACGTTCCGCAGCGCGTCCGCGTGACAGCTGTTGACGATGATCTAGAAGAGAGTTTGTTGCCCGCCTATATCTCTCACGTCATTGCCACGGCGGACGAGAGTTACTCGCAGGCCTTTGGCTTGCAAGAGCGTGCTTTCGTGCGAGACAACGATGGCTCCGATCAAGTTGGTCCTCGCGTCACCGATGTAATTGTTGCTTCGTCCTCCTGGTCGGACGCGTTTATTGATCTCATCGACGGTGGTGGCACGAACGCCGGGAATGGCCTGGGCTATTCTTTGGTGGGAGATCAGCAGCTGCGTAATTTGCCGTGGTCCCAGCTAGATAAGCTGTACGTGCAGTTTGACGAGGATGTGTCGGCCGACTTCAAGGCCAGCAATGTCGGTCTGTTCGGCGTCAACGTTGCGGATTACGCGCCGGCTCTCGCGTTTGGCGTGGATGGCGTCAATGTAGGTACGATTTCTTTGAGTGCCCCGCTGACAAGTGATATTCTCTCGCTGCGGATAGCCGATACTCTTCAGGACGCCAGTGGGAATGCCTTGGATGGTGAATGGTCGGACAGCAACAGTCTGACCTCCGGCGACGGCAGCAATGGCGGTGACTTTCGGTTTCGCATCGATGTCCTGCCAGGCGATGTGAATGACTCCAATGCGGTGAGCATCACGGATGTTTTTCTGACGCTTGGGTCAAGCGGTCAGCTTACATCGCTCGAGCTGAGCAAATTTGACATCAATGGCAGTGGTGCTATCAACATCACGGACGTGTTTGCCGTGCTCGGTCTGTCGGGAACCGTGCTACCGCCACCGGGCGACTCGCTGCTTCCGCCGAGCAATGACAACGGCAAGGGGGACAACGGCAACGGGGATAACGGCGGAGACCAGGGAGGCGGTTACGGTGGTGGAAGCTTGGCGGTACTGCTTGAGGGTTATGGAGGCTTGACTCAGGCGACCAACTTGGATTTCGATCTGCCGGCCGACGTGACGCGATACAACCCGTTTCTTGCACGGGCCATGCAGCGCGCACGACAGCTAAGTCACCAGCAAAATCAGACGGAACAGGAAGCGTTTCAGTCGACCGACATCGTCCCTGGGGCAGCTGTTTCCCAAGCCGAGAAGACTCCGCAAGATCTGGCTTTCCCCACTGTCGAAATCCAGCCGATAGCACTCGCTTCGGTGCAGCAACGCACGAGAGATGCCGCCATTTTGCAATTGGTGGAAGGTGTTGAGAGCCAACTGGTGGATAGCTCCAGAGCTCAAGCGGCCCAAATCTTGGTTCATGAAGCTCAGCCGTCTCGTGGGCAATTCGCAGACAGTTTGCCAATTCCAGCCGGCGACAAAAACCGGTCCCCGGATGGTAAACAGCCGTCGAGCCCATGGGTCAAGCTGGAGCCATTGAAGATCCGTACCAGTTTGTAGACGCCTCTTCGCGTGACCAACCGTCAGTGAGTAGAACGTCGCCGATCGCTCCGCGATCGTAGCGTTTTCTGGCCGAATCGCTCCGAGCGATCAACTGCAGCGAGCAGCGTGGAAAGCCTACGGTCTCAGTGCCGAGATCTTGCGTTGAGTTTCTTCTGAAAAGTACTCGAGGCTGTACCCGGGGGCTCGAAACATAGCACCATTTTCGAATTTAGGGTCATCTTCAGATCCACCTCCATACTGACGACGATTTTCCCATACGACCTTTTTGTCGGGGGAGATTTCGAGCAGCCAGGGCTGATCTCCGGAGCAAATCAGTGTGTTGCCGTTGGCCAAGCGTTCCGCACCGCTGATACGAAAGGAAAACATCTCCTCGCCGCGGGAGTAGCTCCAAACGACTTGCGGCGGTTCAAAGGCCATGTTCGCGTTCAGCCGATAGACGCCTTGCTCATCGACGGGTAAACGGAACTGTTCCACCGATGAATATCCCTTGCGAGGTTCCGAAGTTCCGTTGTTAAAGACCGTCACATCGCCCTGGCCCGGAAATCCTTCTGGTATCCACATGCAATTGTGTTGGCCGAACAGAAGTTTGTCTTCCAGTTTTCCGTGTCCGTAAGACATCGGATTGCCCATGCGATAGAGCAAATCACCACCATGGCCGTAACGTCCGCCCTGTGAGCTGGCAGCTTCTTCCTTGGTGGTTGAGTGATCAATGATCCACAATTCGTCAAACCAACGTGGGCTCAAAATGAGTTGGTCCCACTCTGGGTGATAGTCGACAGCATTCATGTGAATCCAATCCGCTTGAGCGTCGCGAACATAGTTCAGGTCCACGCGGCGTGGATGATCCCGCGGCGAGCCAAAGTTAGGCAGTTCCGAATCAAAGTCCTGGATCAAGTGATCCCAAAGTCGCCATGTCCAGACCTCTTCCGCGCCGTGTAGACCCTGCGGTTTCACTTCGACGATTTTTTCGGAGTAGATAAACTCGGCTTCTAGCTTCGCAGGATC
>JANSWS010000421.1 GCA_024743355.1 bacterium | reverse complement strand
CCAATCAGGAAAACAAACCATGCACAGAATCAAAACGAACAAACCGCCAGCTGGGCCACCGGTCTGCCAAAATTTTCGCCTGCTAATCGGTCAAAATCGAAATCAGCGGTCGCTTGATTGAGGCCTAGCGTCTTTCCGCAGCTCTCACCGAGCCAATGGCGACAGCTATGGATCGAACCATCCTGAGTGGCTTCGTCTGATAGTCGCCTTTCGCTCCCGCGAAAGTAGCGCCCTTCGCAGCTGCCTAGCGTCTTTCCGCAGCTCTTAACGAGGCAAAGCCGACAGCTGTGGATCGAACAGCCTACTGCTCATCAGCTCATCAGCTCAGCCGCGAAGCGTCGGACGCGCCTTGCAGCTGCGTCAGCGACCGCAGAGCGTGCGTGGACTGCCCGCCGTCGGGATCTCTGGGCAGCTTCAGCACATAACCATGTCCTCGGACCGTGTGAATCAATTGCGGCTGATCGTTCTGATTCAGTTTGGTTCGGAGGCGGTTGATGTGAACTTCAATGACATTGGTGACGCCTTCCCAATCCGGATTCCACAGTGACTCGCAGAGCAAACTACGCGTGACCACGCTGCCTTGGTTCTTGAGCAGAATTTCCAGAATCCGGAATTCCGTGGGAGTCAAAGAAACTTCGCGCCCCGCTCGTGATACGGTGCGGTTGGTCAAATCCATCTTGAGAGGACCATACTCGATCCGCGATCGCGGCTGGTGGCGGGCCCGGACCAAAGCCGCATCCATTCGGGCCAGAATCTCCTCTGTCGAAAAGGGCTTGATGACAAAGTCATCCGCGCCCGCCGCCAGGGCCTCGAGCCGCTCGGCGCGTGCATAGGCCGGCGTCAGCATCAGTATCACCATACTGGTATGTGCTGCTCGGAGCGTCCGCAAGGTGTGCAAGGAGGAACCATCTTCCAAGTCCAGATCCAGCACCACCAATTGAAAAGCGTCCTGCCTGCACTTGTCGAACGCTCTGGAGGCATCTTGAACGTGCTCGCACAGATGCCCCCTCTCTTCCAGAGCATCGCGTACGGCTTGCCCGAGTTCTTGATCATCTCCCAAGAGCATGATCTTGAGTGGCGATTCTAGTCGCATCAGCAGTCCGTAATACTTGAGAAAATGGGTATACCTTCGGACTGGTAAACCCATGAACTCCGCTGGCGGACCGGTTTTTAAACCTTAATTTTTCGCAATCTTAGGCATTGCCTTCGGCGTGTCCGGGCTTGGTTTTACGCAGGCGTTCTTGAATCTGCTGAATTCTTTCCTGCATGCGGCCTTCCCAACCCCGGCTGCCGGGTTCGTAAAAAATGCGATCAACGCCAAGATAATCCTGGTCGGCGATCCCATCCGCCGCGTTATGTGAGTATTGATAGCCTTGACCGTGTCCCAACTGCTGAGCCCCGGAATAATGGGCGTCACGCAGGTGCACGGGCACCGGAATCAGCGCCCCTTCGCGTACCTCCCGGCGGGCAAGTGCAATTGCTCGCGTTGCCGAGTTACTCTTTTCCGTGCAGGCCAAGTACAGGACCGCATGTGACAAGGTGAGTTGACACTCGGGCAATCCCACCAGTTCACAAGCCTGTGCGGCGGCAACGGCGATGGGGAGAGCTTGCGGATCGGCGTTACCAATATCTTCGCTCGCCAGAATTACCAATCGACGGCAGATGTAACGGATATCCTCCCCGGCCTCCAACATACGTGCCAGCCAATACAGGGCTGCGTCGGGATCGCTGCCACGGATACTCTTAATCAGCGCGCTGGAAACGTCGTAGTGCTCATCTCCGCTGCCATCGTATTGGATTGTCTTTTGCTGCATGGATTCGCGAATTTGCGGCACTCCTAGCGAGACATCCGTTGCGGGAGCGGAGAGCACGGCAATTTCCAGTACGCTCAGAGCCCGGCGTGCGTCTCCCTCACTGGCCTTGGCCAAGTAACGCAGGGCCTCGGAATCGACTCTCGTTTCGCTTGCACCCAGTCCACGTTCGCGATCCACCAAGGCTCTTTCGAGCAAGTGCATCAGCTCAACTTCGCTGAGAGGCTGGAACTGGAACACCTGACTGCGGCTCAGCAGCGCACCGTTGACGGCGAAGAAAGGGTTGCTGGTGGTCGCCCCAATCAAACTGACAATTCCCTCTTCCACGTCGGGTAGCAGGGCATCCTGCTGAGCCCGATTGAAGCGGTGGATTTCATCCACGAACAGCAGCGGCCTGGGATTACCGGATTCCACTTCGCTGCGAGCTACCGCCAAAGCCTGCCGCAGTTCTTTGACGCCGCTGGTCACAGCACTCAAAGGCATCAGCCGTCCTCCCGTTTCGCTCGCCAACAGATGAGCCAGCGTCGTTTTGCCAGTCCCGGGAGGACCAAAGAAGATTACGGAACCAATTCTGCCCGCGGCGATCATGCGACGCAGAAGTTTTCCAGCCCCCAAAAAGTGTTGCTGCCCGCAGAACTCGTCGATGCACCTGGGACGCATGCGTGCAGCCAGTGGCATCTGCCGCTCACGATTCTCTTGCTCCTGCTGGGAAAATAGATCCACGGGATTAGATTCCGATCATTTAGATAATTGTCGCTCGGCCCAGGGAGCCAGCTGCTCACGAAAAATCTTGGAATTGTGCCGGATATCGGTGGGTAAGCGTTTGGGATAAATCAAGATTTCTTCGATACAGTCGGTCACACTGTGCTCTTTACCCAGCCCTCGCAGCTGAGCCCGCAATTGGTCGCGGGCCAGTGAATCGGTGGGCATTTGATCCCTCCATGGCTCCGCGATTAACACGGGCGTCTGCTGTCCAATCGGACCGCATCCGACCAGCGCCGATCGGTGAATTTTGGGATGGTTATTGAAGATCGCTTCGCAGGGTTCGGTGTACAGTTCGCGGTTACCACTGCGTACGCGATGTGATTTCCGACCGCAGCACCAAAAGCGATCTTGGTCGTCTAAGTAACCTACATCCCCCATGCGGTGCCACACCTGCTGTCCATCGGAGACTTTGTGGAGCGGATTCTGATCGGTGCGAGTCACGTACTCACGGGTTACCACATCTCCCTTGACCATCAATTCGCCAATCTCACCCCGCGGCAGTTCCTGAACTTCATGCAAATTGGCGATGGCCCCGTCTTGGATGGCAATCACCTTCCACTCGATGCCGGAAAAACGACGACCTACGCAAGTCCCACCGCCTTGACGCGTTCTTTCAGCTGTCTCACCCAGCACTTCTCGCGATTCGATAGACGCCACTGGCAGCGCCTCGGTGGCACCATAGGGAGTAAACATCTGACCATCCTCGGCCATGATCTCGCGCATCCACTGCAATACGTGAGGCGCGACCGGAGCTCCCGCCGAAAGTACGCGGTTCATACTGGGAATACGCCGCTGACACTGCGTGGCGAAGCGACCTACCTGAGTCCATAGAGCCGGCGAACCAAAAGCCTGATTGACTTGCCATTGGTCGATCGCGTCCAGCAAACGAGGTGGATCCACATCCGCTGGCTTGGTGGGGTTCATATCGGGCAGGATGGTGGTTGTACCCATCACGGCGTTGAACAAGCCAAACAAAGGGAATCCCGAAAGATCCTTGCCACCAGGTTCGATTTGATAATGCTCGACGATCTGATTCACCTGGCTGTTGAACGTGCGATGTGTATAGAGCACTCCCTTGGGAGGCCCGGTGCTGCCCGTTGTAAAGATAATGGCGGCTGGCGAGTCCAAGTTGAGTTCCGGTGGTCGGTAGAGCGCTGAGGGGGTGCCCGACAACTGCTCGAGAGTCGGCTTGGGAAGCAAGCCCATGGCTCGCCCCACGGTCACGTTGAATTTCGCATGAGGACAACGGTGCCGCATGGCCATGCGGATGGCTTGGGCCATGGGAATCGCCACAAAGCCCTCGGGCCTGGCAGCCTCCAGACAGCGAATCAAATTGCTTCGCCCCATTCCTGGATCGATCAGAATCGTAACGGCACCGGCCTTCAATAGGGCAAAAACGAGTGCGATAAAATCGACACCGAAGGGCACCAGCATGGCGATCCGCATACCGGGTGTCCCACCCATCTGCTGCAATCCCGCGGCCATCGACGAAGTATCCAACTCCAAGTCCGCAAAACTGGTCGTGGCATACTCTCGATGCATGCCTTCCCGGTGCCTGCCGACTGGCCTGGCCATGGCGATTTGAGCCGGGTACCGTTCCGCCATGACCCGCAACCGCGAAGCCACGTTGGGACTCATTTGTGGGGCAGCCTCATGCTGTGCTTGCATCGCTTTCAACCTATCGGTTTCCGCTAAGCCACAATCGACTCAGCCACCAGAACCAGCTAACTTTCAGACTCGACTAACCGACCAGAGCCCGCGTGAACCTCAATAACTTTGCGGCAACATCCAATTCCAAGGCCTGCCCAAGAGCTCGCCATCCCGGAACCGCATTGACTTCCAAAACGCGAGTCAAACCGTCCTGACAGGGCAAGAGATCGATTCCCAACACCGACCGCGGGGCCAAGTCGCCTGCCACCGCCACTGCGGATCGACGTGCCAACTCCCGTTGCGAATCGGACAGCAGATGCGGCTCGGCACTGCTGCCCTGGGCCACGTTGGTCCGCCAGTTCCCCGGCTTCGCATGGCGTTTGATGGCCAACGCCTCATCTCCCAACAGGAACACACGAATATCGTAACCCAAATGCTCTTGATATTGTTGAACGTAACTCACGCTTCGCGTTTGCTGCAAGGTGCTAAAAACCCGCCAAGCCATGTCCGGGTGCTCCACCCGCATCATGCCCCGCCCCTCTCCGCCGAACAAAGGTTTGACCACGACATCACCTCCCAGCATGTCAAAAGCTGCCAAGGCTTGCTCTCGGTCCTGGCAGGCAATCGTTGGAGGCACCGGGATTTCGCATTGTTGCAGACGATGCAGCGTCAGCCACTTGTCGATCGCAGTTTCCAGGCATCGCGGCGAATTCACAATGGGAATGCCAGCGTCCTGCACTACCTGCAAACAATCCATGCGGAAGATGACTTGCTCGAGTGAACCCAGCGGCATGGTTCGGACCAACACGGCGTCGAGATCCGACAAACTGGTCCAGGCCAATCGCGACTGCGCGGAATCTAAATCCGCGTCGATTTGCTCCCCTTCCAGCTTTTTTCCAGCCAACTGCTGCCCGATGGCCGTTCCGAAAGCCGAACGGGCGAGCGATTCGGCGGACGCGATACTGCCGGTGCCTATTGCCGCCTGCAATTGCGAGAAAGCCAAACACTGCAGCTCGATTCCCGTCTCAGTGGCGGCCCGCATCAGGTCCCGCACATACCAACCACTGGCATCGCCGACCACGGCCATGCAGCCCCTCGCACGCCGGCCTTGCTGGCTTCCCTGCATGCTTTGCACCCGCCTACTCTGTGGCAAATGAGCGTGAAATCAAGTCCGGGCGCTGGCTTCCAAACCGCCAACTACGACCGCTGCTGGCATTCATCAGTAGAACTTCGGCAGGACTGAATAAACCCGGATCAATCTTGTAGAAATCAAAATCGCAGCCGGCGAAGATTTCCGCAAAGGGCCGTCCGTAGTCGGTTGAGGCGGAACTGGGCAAGCGTCCGCCCACCTCCGCGATCTGCTCGTCGTCCCCCTCAACCCACAGACTGACCTGCGCGCCGTACAGCACCGCATCGTTGGTGCGGCCTATCCCGGTGGCAAAATCCGGTGCCGGAGGACACAGAGGCGCTACCCCCATGGCACTCTTTACTTGCCGTAACGGAAAATCAAGCTCATGCAATTTGTGCAAAGCGGTTTCCACACTTCTGGCAACTACTTGCACGCATCCGGCAATGCTCCGCGTTGGGGCCACGGCCAAATGCAGATCCTCAGGATCCACTTGGCACTCCCCGGCGATCCACTCTACCACCTCTTCGGACGGAAGCACGTCCGACTCGAGCGTTCCCACAGCCAGTCGGTCGTGGTCCTCCGCGGCGAAAGCCAACAGCAGCTCTTCCTTGCCTCGGCGAACCCGCATCGGCCCAGAACCCATGGCAAAAAAGGATGCGTGCTTCACGGGCCAGCCGGCATACTGCCCGAACATGCAGGCCTCCAAGGGATGATCGGTTTCCACCTGCACCCAAGGCCCCGGCCAAACTTTCGCATCGCCGCTGGTCAGACGCACGCTGGCCTTCGCCGCCAGACAAATGGCGGCAAAATCCAAACCGGCCGCCAAGCCGCCAGGTGTCTGCACACCACAATCCAGTACCTGGGCTCCGCACTTATGATTCACCAGTCGCACGTTGAGCTGCTTGGCGCGGGAGCACATATTTTGAAATACGGCTTGCGCACCTTGATTCAATCCATGAGCACTCAACGCTACCTCTCCTCGAAGTCAATCACTGCATCCGCGTTTCCAAACGTGAATTATGGTAAGCGATCCGCGCGAACATTCCAGCACCAGTCGTTATGGACCCGAGCAACTTGAGATACACTGACCCGAGGTTTATGGACCTTTTGCGCGAATCCGTAGCTGCCGTCGCCAGACGGCGGAGGCCTTCAGGGTACGCGGAACCCACGCGCTGGCGAGCGTAGTCATGGGGTACGGAGGCCACGCTGCTATGTGGGCGAATTGGTCAAGGGGGTTTTTCGGGATCGTTGGGAAATTCCGTCTTGCATCGCATGCTGCTATTCGATCGTGCCAGTTTTTGCTGGCAGATCAGGGAACAAGTTCGCTTTGCAAAGCGGGACT
>JANSWS010000222.1 GCA_024743355.1 bacterium | reverse complement strand
TGTTTGGGGGAAAGGCCGCGCTCAGATGTGTGCTCGGACACTTTTGGGGAACCATGCGCAACTACCGGGTAAATTTCCAATTAGGCGACGCGGAGAGTGGTTCATCGGAGGGGCTACCGAAGATGAAGCAGATTCAGAATACTGACTTTCGCATCGACGTGCAAACACAAGCCGCTTTGGAGTTTATCGACCGCAACCATGCGGAACCATTTTATTTGCAGTTGAACTATTACGGTCCGCACACGCCCTTGGAAGCACCGGCGGAGTATCTGGATCGATTTAGCAGCGACATGCCAGTCCGACGTAGGTACGGACTGGCCATGATCTCGGCGATTGATGATGGTGTTGGGCGAATCGTCGATGAACTGCGAAATCATGGATTGCTGGACAACACCTTGGTTGTAATGACGAGCGATAACGGCGCCCCGCTAAAGATGACAAAACCGGATACACCCATCGACCGCGATATGGCGGGCTGGGACGGATCGCTGAATGAACCCTGGGTTGGCGAGAAGGGCATGCTCTCCGAAGGTGGGATCCGAGTGCCAATGATCTGGAGTCTGCCCAGTCAACTTCCCAGCGGCATCACCTACGATTGGCCCGTCAGTACACTCGATATCGTGCCAACGGCTATGCAACTGGCCGGAGGTAATCTAGAGCCGTGGAAGGGAGAGCTGGATGGCATCGACCTGTTACCAAGATTCAATAGCGTGCAAGTTCCCCCGACGCGAAGCCTGTACTTTCGCTTTTGGGATCAAGCCGCGATCCGTCGCGGCAAATGGAAGTATCTCTATGTCGGAGACGGCCAGCGTTTTCTCTTCAACCTGGAGAGCGCGGAGCATGAAAATCTGAACCGCCTATCCGATCACGAGGATCTGGCCGAGAAACTGCACGCAGAGCTAGCACAATGGTGCAATGGTTTGGAACCCGCCGGTCTGCCCACCGGTAAGAAGATGCGAGAGAGGAATTGGTACCAATTCTATTTCAACGAGTGACTACTAACCTCCGGTTGGACTAATTGTCGGTGTTCGTTGACTTGGCAAGCACGCTAACTGATGATTTCTCGAACGACCCGAGCTGGTTCCACGCCGGTCAATTTCTGGTCCAGTCCCTGGAAGGGAAAAGTCAGCCGTTCGTGATCAATTCCCAGTTGGTGGAGCATGGTGGCGTGAAGATCGCGGACATGGACTGAATCTGCGACGACATTGTAGCTAAACTCGTCGGTTTGTCCGTACATCATTCCGCCACGAATTCCACCGCCCGCAAGCCAGCCAGAGAAGCAGCGGGGGTGATGATCACGACCATAATCGTCGCGTTCCAAAGTCCCTTGGCAATACGCGGTGCGACCGAACTCTCCGCTAAACACGATCAGAGTGTCCTCGAGTAGATTTCGCTGCTTCAAATCCTGTATCAATGCCGCGCAGGGTTGATCGACATCAAAGCACTGGCCGGGCAATTGCTTTGGCAGAATCGTGTGGTGGTCCCAGCCTCGATGGAATATCTGGATGAAGCGGACGTCCCGTTCAATCATGCGTCGGGCGAGAAGGCAATTGCGGGCGAAGGATCCGGTCTTTTCCACTTCGGGCCCGTACAGATCCAGCACGTGCTGAGGCTCTTGCGAAATGTCTGTGAGTTCGGGAACCGAGGACTGCATGCGGAAAGCCATCTCCTGTTGGGCGATGGTCGTTTCAATTTCGGGGTCGCCGATCTCTTCAAAGTGCTGTTGATTGATTTCTCCCAACGTATCCAGCATCCTGCGGCGAATGTTGCTGTCGATTCCTCGCGGATTGGAGAGAAACAATACCGGATCACCGGAAGTCTGAAACTTCACTCCCTGATGTTTGGAGGGTAGCGGTCCACTGCCCCACAGTCGACTGTAGAGTGCTTGGACGTTCCGCGTACCGCCGGTCCAGAATGCGGAATTGAGCACTATGAAGTCGGGCAGATCCCGATTCATGGAGCCCAGGCCGTAGCTGATCCAGGCTCCCATGCTCGCCCGACCGGGAATCTCGGAACCTGTGCAGACGAAAGTTTTGGCCGGATCGTGATTAATGGCGTTGGTATTGAAGGAGTTTACGATGCACAAATCGTCAGCTACCCGCGATAAATGCGGTAGCAACTCGCACATCCATATCCCGCTGTCTCCCTGCTGGGAGAATTTGTATTTTGACGGTGCAACCAGTTGTTCCTTACCCTTGGTCATGGCAGTGACGCGCTGTCCCATACTTACGCTGGGAGGCAAGGGTTTGCGAAATTGATTCACCAAGTCGGGCTTGTAGTCGAACAAATCAATCTGGCTGGGCGCACCCGCCATGAACAGGAAGATGACCCGTTTGGCTGCCGGCTTGACCGCGGACTCGGCGGCCGCCTGTGCGCGAAGATTCTGCGGCAGCATGCTGCCCAGCACGGCAGCTCCGATACCCATGCCCGAAGTTTGAAGGAATTGGCGACGCGCCAAAGCCCAATCAGTACCAAAGATTCGTTCCTGCATCGTACTATTGTCGTGTCTTGGTTATGTCTAGATTGTAAATCGTACTGGCAAGCAGAGTGTAAGCCGCCAATCGCTCGGCCGTGATGCCTTTAGGCAGGGTGATGTCGCCGCACAGACTCTGCGCAAGTTCCGGCGATGTATGGTAAGTGGCTTCCAGATCGGACAAGAGAGACTGAAACGCCACGCACTCCTTGTCAGTCGGCAGTTGGGTTGTGATGGTTTCGTAGATCGTCCTGATTGTCTCTAGTTCCGAGCCGTCCTGTTCTAAAACGTTGGCCGCCAGATTACATGCGGCCTTCAAATACTCCTGTTCGTTCAGCAGCAACAGGGCCTGCAGAGGCGTATTGGTGCGTTCACGTCGAGCGATGCATTCTTCTCGGCTGGGTGCATTCAAGATAGTCATCTGGGGCGGCGGCATTCCTCGCTTCCAGAAGGTGTACAGACTGCGGCGGTAAATGGCTTCTCCCTCGTCCGCTTGAAATTCCTTGGGATACGAGCTCGGCATGCTGACCGCCGTCCATAAGCCGGCCGGTTGCGGAGGTTTTACACTTTTGCCGTAAAGCCGATAGCTCAGCAAGCCGCTGCTGGCCAGTACTTGATCGCGGATCAGTTCCGAGTCCATGCGGAAACGCGAAGCGCGAGCCAGGAGACGGTTGTTCGGATCACTCTGGAAGGCTTCGGGGGTCGCGCTGGATTCTTGTTGGTACGTCTCGGACATGACCATCTCTTTGATGATTTGCCGCACATTCCATCCGTTCGACTGAAATCGGATCGCCAGATAATCCAGCAGTTCAGGGTGTGAAGGCCATTCTCCTTGCGCCCCGAAGTCTTCGGCAGTACGAACAATGCCGACTCCGAATAACTGCTGCCAGAATCGATTGACTGCTACACGAGCCGTCAGTGGATGCTGTGGATCAACCAACCAGTTCGCCAAGTCCATCCGCGAAGGCGTGTCGGCCGAGGAATCCATGGGAGGCAAAAACGCGGGAGTTGCCCGCGGTACGACGTCGCCAGGTTTGTCATAGGCCCCTCGAATCAAGATGTGAGCCGGACGAACCTCAGTCCTCTCCTTCATGATCATTGCCGCTGGAATGGAGAGCAAATACCGATCATGTTCGGTCTCCGCTGCTTTCAAGACCTGCTCCGCCTGCTTGACTAGCTCAGCAAATCCCGCATCGGACTCGTCTAAAACAGAATCTGGCAGATCGGTTGACTTCAGGGCAGCTTTCAGGCTGGCGAGCCTAGCCTTGGCTGCAGCCACTTCTGCCGAAAGATCGGCTAATCGTAGGGTTTGTTCCCGACTGGGCAAATTGATGTACGGTGGTTGCAAGCCGCGTTGAAAATCGGTGCCGCTCCGGCGGCCTGTTTCGGGTTCTGCATCGATGTTGTTGAAGAAAGCGTAAAGCGAGTAGAAGTCACGCATGGTAATGGGATCGTATTTGTGGTCGTGACACACCGCGCACTGCACCGTTAGTCCCATGAAGGCGGTGCCCACACTAGTAACTCGATCCAGAACGTTGCGAGTAAAACTTTCTTCCGGCAGTGCCGTACCGACATCAATGATCAGATGCAACCGATGAAAGCCGGATGCAATCAACTGATCTTTGGTGGGCTGCGGATAAAGATCGCCGGCCAATTGGTAGCGGACGAAATCGTCGTAGGGCAGATTGTCGTTGAAGGCGCGAATCACCCAATCACGATAGGTAGAAAGTTCGCGATAGTGATCGTGGTGGATGCCATTGGTGTCCGCGAAACGCACCAGATCCAGCCAATACTTGGCCATGTGCTCGCCGTAATGCGGGCTGTTCAGAAGACGATCGACTACACGTTCGTAGGCAGCAGGCGAATCATCCGATAGAAAATCATTGATTTCAGCCAACGTCGGAGGCAGGCCAGTCAGATCGAAACTCAATCTGCGAATCAACGCACGTTTTTCGGCTGGTGCTGATGGAGCGAGACCTTCCTGACGCAGCCTTTGCCGAACGAAGAAGTCGATCGGTGCAACGCCCAATTCGGCGGACAGCTGCGGCATGACTGGAGCTTCAAAGGCCCAGAAATTCTGATATTCGGCCCCCTGCTCGATCCACTTCCGCACGCGTTCTTTTTCTTGTTCCGTCAATGGCTGTTTATGACTGTCCGGCGGCGGCATGACCGTATCCGGATCGTCAGACATGATCCTCGCATACAACTCACTCTTTTGCGGAGAGCCTGGCACAATGGCCCACTCATAAGCCCCGCCCGAACCCTCTGCCCGATCCAAACGCAAGCCGGCTTGTCGATCTTGTTCGTCTGGACCATGGCAATGGAAGCAACGGTCCGAGAGCAAGGGGCGGATATCGCGATTAAAACTCAGCTCTTGTGCTGAGCCGTAGGTGGCAATGCTGCTGATCCAAGCGGCAGCAAGAAAGATGGAACGCATGGTTATTGGAGGTAGGTTAAGGGCGGTAGTTTGGGGTTCTGGGGAGTCCGACATCAAGGCTCCGAACGTTGGCTTCGTCGGAGCGATGAATTGCGGAAGGATATAAGGCTCGAAGCTGCTATCCATAATCCTTATCTTCCAATCTTAGCCTCTGGTCGAGTTCAACACCAAGCCCAGCCCCGCTGTCTGGCGGAATTGCAGGCTCCGCTCAAGTTGCGTCTGGCGATTTGGCATTGGGGGGTGCCCATCGCGTCCGATCGCGTTCCCGCTTCACCTCCCATGCTTTCTGGGCCGATTGACGATGGGCCTCGGCACGTTGATTCAGTGGCCAATTGGGGTCCGGTCGGTGCGCCTCGTTGAAAATCCGCTGACTGTCAGCTACCAAGTCGGGGCGAGCTTTAGCGAGATCCTTGGACTCGGCAGCATCGGTACTCAGGTCATAAATTTCAATGGGACGATCGTATCCATTGCGGACCGCCTTCCAACGTCCGAAGCGAGCTGCTTGTACGGGACGCTCACCCAGATGCAACTCCCAGTAAAAATACGGACGTTCTGGTGCGTTCCCGCCCTTCAAGTAATCGAGCAATGAAAGACCGTCCGTTTCGAAGTCTTTTCCAGGCTTAGCGCCGCTCAGCTCCACAAAGGTGGGCATCAGGTCCCAGAATGCCCAGGCTTGATCGGATACGCGTCCTGCCGGAACGGTTCCTGGCCACCAGGAGATGGCTGCTTGACGCAAAGCACCTTCATACATCTCCCGCTTGTAACCGCGAAGCCCATTGCTTGCCTGATCAAATCTCCGACCAATCTCAGACTCTGGACTGAAGGATGAGCCATTGTCTCCTGAGAAAATGACCAGTGTATTCTCGGCGATGCCTAGCTCCTGCAGTGTGTCCAGCAGTTGGCCGACGTCCGAGTCCAGACGTGTCACTTGGGCCGCATAGGCCTTCTGCTGTTCCGTCCAGGGTTGCTCAGCGTAAATGCCATAGTCGTCAATTTCGTGACGGCCGTGAGGAAGAGTTATGGCATAGAACAGGAAGAATGGCCGATCGGAATGCGCCTTGAGCCAGGCAATTAAATCTTTCTGTATCAGCTCTTGTGCGTAAGTCCTGCCGACGCTTTGTCCATCATTGCCTTCTAATAAGAACGGCTGATCGTTGTTCCACAGGTAAGTGGGAAAGTAAGAATGGGCATGCCGCTGGCAATTGTAGCCAAAAAAATGGTCGATTCCTTGTCGTAGTGGGCTGCCGCTAGTATCGAAAAACCCCATGCCCCATTTGCCAAAAGTTGCGGTTGCGTACCCGGCCTCTTTGGCGACTTCGGCGATGGTCAGCGTTTGTTCGGGCAAAGGAAGTTGTCCTTCTGGAGCAACCTCGTAATTTCCGCGGACGGGACAATGCCCGGTGTGCAGGCCCGTGAAAAACGAAGATCGGCTTGGTGCACACACACTAGTTCCGCAATATGCCTGTAAGTACCGCGTACCTTCCGCCGCCATCTGATCGAGTCTGGGTGTTTGTATGAGCTGCTGCCCATAACAACCCAGGTCACCTTGTGCGATATCGTCGCTCAGCACAATGACAAAATTCGTCTTGTTATTATCCGCTTTGGCTACCAGGCCCAAAACTGCTGTTAGTAACAGGGGCATCACAGGAATGCATCGAAAGAACCGCGGCATGGAAAATCCTGATCGATTAGACTTCGTCGTATGTAATGGTCGATAGACTGTGAGAGCTATCGGTCGACAACAGATGCTGCTGGACACTGCCGCATTGTAATCGATTTGGCAATCGCATAAGGTCGGAGGTTGTGTATGACGCGGACAGGTGAACGAGCCTTGGCATTCCCGGCCACGGATCCGACCCTAATTTTCGAGCACTTTCGCGGCAGCTTTGGCAGCCAGCTGCTGACCGTTGCCGTCGCTCACTTGGACTTGTTTACGCTTCTGGCCGAAACCCCGCTCACGCTCGAGGAATTACAACAAGCGACGGGGCTGGCCAGACGTCCTGCCATAGTGCTGACCACCGCCATGCGGGCAATGCAACTTTTGCAACGGGACTCGACAGGCAAGCTATCACCCACCGAGATGGCCCGAGAGCATCTGGTACAATCCGCTCCCTTTGACGTTGGGGATTATCTGGGCTTAGCCGCCAATGAGCCCGGTGTGATGGCGATGGCCGAGCGATTGCGCACGAATCTTCCGGCAGGCTCGGGAGATACGGATGGAACCGCATTTATTTATCGACGTGGCCAAGCTTCGGCCATGGAGGAATCTGGGTTGGCGCGGCACTTTACCCTGGCACTTGCCGGCCGGGCCAACAATGTAGCCCCGCATTTGGCTGCCAAGCTGCCCATAGAAAATGCAAGCACTCTGCTGGATGTTGGTGGTGGTACCGGGATTTATAGTGTGGCTTTGCTACAACAGCACCCGCAGCTTAAGGCTATCGTCTTGGACCGTCCCGAGGTCTTGCGAATTGCGGCTGAGTTTGCGGCTGAGCGGGGAGTAAACCACCGAATGCAGTTCGTAGCCGCGGATATGTTTCACGACCCACTGCCGACGGCGGATCTGGTGTTGTTGTCGAACATCTTGCACGATTGGGATGAGCCCGAATGCGCCGATCTTACCCGACGCTGCGCCGATTCCCTGACCGAAGGTGGACGCTTGGTGATCCACGATGTGTTCCTCAACGATGAACTCGACGGACCATTGCCGATTGCACTTTATTCCGCCGCACTATTCACACTCACGGAAGGCCGAGCCTACAGTCGCCAAGAGTACCGCAAATGGATGGAGCAGGCAGGTCTCCAGGTGGAGCAGCAGAGTCGCGATACGCTCATTCATTGTGGCATGCTCGTCGGACGTCGGAGTGGCATCAACCACTAGCAAATCTCAATCTTTAGTTCGGGCTTGAATCGTACTCGGGCTCAGGGCCTGACCCGCTATTCGTATTCGAAGGTTCGTCTCGATGCTCAATCCATGGAGCTAACCAGATAAAACGCTTACCGGGCATGTAATCGAGTACAACGACTTGAATGCCACCGATGAGATTTCTTTTCGAGTTTCCAAGCGTCGATCAGCCTTCTGTCAGCGGATGGCAAACACATACAGGCGTCGTTCATGATCACTGGCCAAGTACAGAAGTGAATTTTGTGCATCCATGACAACGCCTTCGACTTTGGAAATCCAGCATGCCTGGCCATGATCCCCTGGTAATGACGGGGTTCTGTAATCGCTGCTTTACCAAGAGCAACGATGCTGGAACAAGGCGACGCAATGGCGGTTCAAGAATCGGCTCATCCTGGTCTAAAATCTACGGTAATGGTCGATGTGACGTTGAGCCTGCGCGGGTGGCTTTGAGCGAGTGCTTCAAGCGGCGGCATGCTCTTTTCGGCGACGGAGAAGGACCGAATGCAACGAATCTTGATTACGGACTTTGATGGAACACTTTGTCAGAACGAATTTTATCAGCTTGTCAGCGAGCGTATACTTCCAGCCGATACGCCCAACTACTGGTCGCAGTTTGTGCGCGGAGAACTAAGCCATCTGGCAGTATTGCAGGCCTATTTTTCTGCCATTCGAGCAGAAGAAGACACCGTGCTGGCTTTGCTGAAGGAAATGAAGTTGGAGCCGCGGTTTGAAGAATTAGGGAAAAAACTGGTTGAGCAGGGCTGGAGCATCATTGTGGCATCGGCCGGTTGCGATTGGTACATTCGCAAGCTACTGGAACCCTTGGAAGTACCACTAACGCTTCACACGAACCACGGGCGGTGGCGTGGTGGTAAACATGGGCTGGAAATGACACCACCCCTGGAGTCTCCTTTCTATTCCGCCGAATACGGAATTGACAAGGCCGCCATTGTGGCAGACGCACTGCAAACCGCCGATGGAGGTCGGGTGGTCTTCGCGGGTGACGGACTGACGGATGTAGCGGGGATGCTGCTTCTGTCCAGCAGCTTTCGTTTTGCCCGCCGAGACTGCGCCGGGGAGTTGCAACGACGAGGGGAGAGCTTTCAGCCTTTTGATCGGTGGGCGGAGGTCGCCTTGAGCCTGTTGGAGAACGCATGATGCCAACGCAACACAGCGTTTCCATTCCGCCTCTGGTGCGAGTCAAGTCAGGAGCCCTGCAGCGTATCGGAAAGTACATGCAGCGGGAGAGAATGAGCAATATTGCCGTATTCTCTAGTCATGGGCTGCCCGAAGAAATCCCTGACTGCTTGCTGGACTCACTTCAACAGCATGAACGCAATCTGGTTTGCCGAGAAGAAATCTGCGAGGGCAGTTTCGAGCACGCCTGCCTAATGTTTCAAAGGTTGCCCAGGAACACGGACGCAATTGTCGGACTGGGGGGCGGAAAGGCGATTGACGTTGCCAAGTACATCGCCTTTCTGGCAGGACTGCCATTTATCTCGGTTCCGACTTCGCTGTCGAACGATGGGTTTTCCAGTCCGCAATCGAGTCTGACTGTTGACGGCAAACGGCGTTCGCTGGCCAGCAGGCTGCCCTATGGCGTTCTTGTGGATCTCGATGTCTGCCAGCAGGCTCCAGAAATCCTGTGGCTCTCAGGAGTGGGCGATTTGGTCTCCAAGTTGACGGCCGTCATCGACTGGAAACTTGCCTACCACCACAATAAAACAGCCGTGAATGATTTTGCCGCTTTGCTTTCCGACGCGACGGTCATGCAGTTCATTGCAAATCCGACTCGTGCAGTCACCGGGCTGAGGACTTTCGCCATGGCCCTGCTACTGAATGGCGTGGCTATGGAGTTGGCTGGCAGCTCGCGACCTGCCAGCGGTAGTGAGCATCTAATTTCGCATGGATTGGACAGCATTTCCCAAAGACCGCGACTGCATGGACTGCAGGTTGGCCTTGCCACCTACTGCGTTAGTCGCTTGCAAGGTGGCCAGCAGACTCAGCGGATTCATGAGCTCTTTCTGTCGACTGGCTTTTGGGAGGCAATTAGAGCTGATCCCTTTGACAAGGACGAATTCTTGCAAGCCCTGCGAATTGCTCCCAAGTTGAAGGGCGATTTCCACACGGTGCTCAATGAATGCGATGCGTTGCTGCATGTCACGCAATGGATTGAAGAAGATCCCCATCTGCATGGCTGCTTCTGCTAAATGCGAATCAGCCAGTACGTACCACCTGCCGGGTGGTTCGTCGCGTTTGAGTCCGCCTGGCAAGTAGTGCCAGGCGGTAGCGAGTGTTTCCGCTGAAGCAGGTTGCAGCATTTCCACGTGGCTCGGATTCTGCATTGAAAACACTTGTTGGCCGAGTCGTTGCGCTGCGGTGAAGTCTGGCGCTGTTCAGGTCGCCACTCGGCAAGTGGGACCTACTTTGCGTTTTGCAGCCAGTACGTACCACCTGCCGGGTGGTTCGTGTTTTGGTCGACGTCGCATGTTGATTTTCGCGGTGCGATTAGTTTCAGGGGTTACTGGTTTCAATGCTTGCGGTGAAGCGATCGATTTTGAAATGGCAACGCGCGTTCGATTGGCTGTTTCGCTTCGATGGAATCCGATTTTCGCCAGGTCGCCACTCGGCAAGCCGGACTTACTTTGCGTTTCGCAGCTGGTACGTACCACCTGCCGGGTGGTTCGTGGCGTTTGAGTCCGCCTGGCAAGTAGTGCCAGGCGGTAGCGAGTGTTTCCGCTGAAGCGGGTTGCAGCGATCTCCGCGCGGCTCGGATTCTGCATTGGAGACACTTGTTGGTTGAGCCGTAGCGCTGTGAAGAAGTATGTTGCATTACCGAGCACCGAGACCGTCACTTGTGTGTACAATAATTGGCTAGCAATCAGTAAACACGTCGCCGCAGATTAATTGCCGGCTTCATTCCGCGCCGTCAATCGGATGAGCGTGCTTTCAACGCTGCATCGGAGTTGCCTCCCAAAGCATCCGGTGATGTGGCATTTCCTCAACCCCTCTGAAACAAAACATCCGGGATTTCTACATGCTCTATCGAACCTTTATTCTTTTGTGCCTGACAGTCGGATTCTTGCCAGCAAGCAGCCTCGCCCAAGATAACGATGGCTGGGTTAACCTGATGACGGAAAACTTGGAAGGCTGGCGGAATCCCTATGAATGGGGTGAAGCCAAGTTGGTTGACAACGAGATCCAGCTTACCGCGGAAAAGAAGTTCTTCCTGGTCAGCGATAAAGAGTATTCGGATTTCATTTTCGAAGGTGAAATTTTGCTGCCGGAAGGGCAAGCCAACTCGGGGTTTATGGTGCGTGCGCACGTGGAAAAGAATAAAGTCTACGGATATCAGGCGGAGGTCGATGGCTCGGACCGCAGATGGTCCGGTGGTCTGTACGACGAAGGACGCCGTCAATGGTTATGGCCCAGTCAGTCGGGACGCACGACCGAGGCGAAAGCTTTGGAGCATGAAGAAGAATCCAAAGCTTACTTCCAGCAACCGGAAATTCGCGATGCCCTGAAACGCAATGACTGGAATAAATACCGTATGACTTGTCGCGGGAATCAGCTGACCTTTGAGGTAAACGGAGTTGTCATCACGGACTATCAAGATGACATGGATGCCAGTGGATATATCGGCATCCAGCACCATGGTGAAAAAGGACAGACCTACCGCTTTCGCAACCTGCGGATTAAAGAACTGTAAGCAACGGCTGCGTTGTCAAGTTTTCGTTCTTTGGACCGGGGCTATGCTTGATGGGGCCGCGGCTGCTGAATTGAGTCAGCTGCCGGCTTCCGTGTCGGTCAGCCCCGGTACCTGATGCCGCCGAGCGACTCCCGTTTCCATGGCTTTCAACGAAACGGCCTCGGCTACAGCCGTGGCCACCCGGCGATCGAAGACGCTGGGAACTATGTACTCCGGATGAAGTTCGCCGGCTGTGATAATGTTGGCAATAGCGTGCGCGGCGGCAATTTTCATCGCGTCGCTAACCTGCGTGGCTCGCACGTCCAGGAGGCCACGGAACAAACCCGGAAAACAGAGCACGTTGTTGATCTGATTCGGGTAATCGGAGCGTCCGGTGGCCATGACCTTAACTAAGGGACCGGCGACAGCGGGTGTGATTTCCGGGTCGGGGTTGGCCAAGGCGAAAACAATGGCGTCTTTGGCCATGCTCCGCACATCCTCGGCTACCAAAACGTCCTTGCTTGAAACACCAATAAATACGTCTGCTCCCGCCAGTACTTCTGTCAGCGTTCCGCTCGTGCCGTCTAGATTCGTGTTATTCGCGATCCAGGTTTTCAGATCGGTCAGCCCAGGCCGCTGCGTGTGAATGGCTCCAGCCCGATCGCAGACAATAATGCTGCGAACGCCGGACAGCAGTAGCAATCGCGTAATGGCGGCCCCGGCAGCGCCGGCCCCGTTGATGACAACTCGGATGGATTCCACGGTTTTATCGACCACCTTGAGCGCATTCATCAGGGCTGCCAGAACTACAATCGCCGTGCCATGTTGATCATCGTGAAAGACGGGTATGTCGAGTTCAGCCGCCAGCCGATCCTCGATCTCTACGCAACGTGGTGCCGAGATATCTTCCAGGTTGATTCCCCCGAAGCTTGGGGCGATGGCTTTGACAATTGCTACGATTTCATCCGCGTTCTGCGTG
>JANSWS010000288.1 GCA_024743355.1 bacterium | reverse complement strand
GCCGTGACGGCCAACTGAAAATGATCGCATTGAATGAACTTTCGGCGGAAACCGAGTAGCCTTCGCCTTACCTTCCAAGGCAGGCCGAGCGCCCGATTTCCCCCATGAAACCGAGAACCGCAGATCGTTCGCAGCGACAACAGAATGTCTTGCGGCAAAGCCTGACTTCTCAAATTCGTTTACAATGAAGTTGGTCTTTATCCCGCCCAATCACTCCCTCAAAGCTCTCAGTTGCTCGCTATGAAATTTACCGCGTGGGCCCAAACCAGCCTCTTTTCGATCGTGCTTTCGCTTTCGCTTTCGCTTTCACTTCTCACTTCCGCAAGAGCCGAGTCATGGGAATGGAAGGATAACGATCGCGTCGTGTTTCTTGGGGACGGATTGCTCGAACAAGAGCAGTACAGTGGCTGGGTGGAAGCCATGCTGGTTGCCTCCCATCCGGATCTCAACCTGACCTTTCGAAATCTTGGTTGGAGTGCGGATACGCCGGCGGGAGAATCGCGTTTCGGACTGAGCCTGTTGCAGGCAGGGCGTGAGCCCGAGGACGAGGGCTGGAAGCAGTTGTGTGCTCAGTTGGAGTTGACTGAACCTGATGTGCTAGTCCTCGGTTACGGAATGGCCAGCGGCTTGGAGGGACACCATTCGGAACTGGAGGATCAAGGCTTAGCGCAATTCCGAATGGACTATCAGCGACTTTTGGACAAGACGCGGGAGATTTCGCCGGGACTTCGACTCCTATTGCTTTCTCCCTTGCAGCCGCTGAACGACGCGGAGTTGGAGACAACGCTCAGGGCCTACAGCCAAGCAATCCAACAACTGGCGGATGCCAACGGGGCAACGTTCGTCGACTTAGCAGATTGTGCTCAGCAGTCCGAACTGCGCAAGGACCCAATACACCTCAACGATGCGGGATATAAAGAGCTGGCACGCGAGATCGCACAGCAGTTGGGGTTGGATGCTAATCGGTGGCTAGAACATCCGAATCTGGATGCACTACTCAAAGTCATCCTCCGCAAGAACACGTGGTGGTTCCACCGCTCCCGACCGGCAAACATGGCCTACGTATTCGGCTTCCGCAAACACGAGCAGGGTCAGAACGCGGACGAGATTCCTCAATTCGATGCGCTGGTGGCCGAGGAAGAAGGACGCATTGCCCAGCTGCGGGCTGTTTCGAAATCGAGCATCTCGCAACCAGAGCCTCGGTTGGAATCCGTTTTCGCCGAGTTTGAACCTCAAGCAATTCCCGAGTTTACCTTGGGTGATGAATTAGAGATCACGCTGTGGGCCCAGAATCCGGATTTGAACAAACCCATCCACATGAATTTCGATGCACAAGGTCGGTTGTGGGTGGCCAGTAGTGAAGCCTATCCGATGATTGAGGTCGGACAATCCGCACCCGACAAGATTGTTGTTCTGGAAGACACGGATGACGATGGAGTGGCCGATCAATCCACTGTATTCGCTGATGGCCTGTTGATTCCCACCGGAGTGCTTCCAGGTGATGGCGGAGTGTATGTTGCTCAGAGTACAGATCTGCTGTTCCTGAAGGACACCGATGGAGACGGTCGCGCGGATGTGAAGCGCCGCGTCTTGAGCGGATTTGGAACCGAGGATACGCATCACAATCTGCATACTTTACTGTGGGGCCCTGACGGCCGTCTGTATATGAATCAGTCGGTCTACACGCGGACCGATACCGAAACCCCACATGGAGTCGTACGGCTGAAAGCCGGTGGTGGCTTTCGCTATGACACCCGCAGCATGCGGATGGAAATCTTCTTCCGTGGCTTATGGAATTCTTGGGGCCATCAGTTTGACTCCTTCGGCCAGTCGTTCTTGTCAGACGGCGCCGGTTTCGCCGGAATTGCCTACAGTTTTCCGGGAGCCACCTTCAACCCAACACCCAAGGCACGACAACAACTGGACTTGATCAGCCCCGGCAATTGGCCGAAATTTGACTCACTGTAAATGATTTCAGGAGAGAGCTTTCAGAGTGATTGGCAGAATTCGATCATCACTTGCGACTTTCGCGCCAATCGCGTGACTCGCTTCAGTCTGCAGGAACAAGACGCTGGTTACATCACCACCCAAGAACCAGATCTGGTCCGCACGAGTGCTGCCACCTTTCGGCCTATCGACGTCAAGCAGGGACCGGACGGCGCACTCTACATCGCCGACTGGTCGAACCCGATTATCAACCACGGTGAAGTTGACTTCCGCGATCCGCGACGCGATCGCTGGCATGGTCGTATTTGGAGAGTTCGTTGGAAAGGAGCCGCCGATCAACCCAAACGGGATCTAACCCGCCTCGAATCCTCAGAGTTGCTCTCCCTGGTGAAGTCACAAGATCGCTATTTGAGCCATCAATCGAGCCGAGTCTTGATCGAACGCGGCGAACCAGCCCGAACCGCGATTCGCAACTGGCTGGAGGAGCAGACCGACGAGTACGACAAACTGAAGGCACTGTGGTTATGCCAAGCAACGGATTCGGCGGCCCAGTCACTATTGGAAGAATTGCTGGTCTCTAAGGACCATCGCATTCGCGCCGCCGCAACCAGGGTCCTTGGCTGCTGGACGGATCCCCAGCATCAGCCCAATCCTTGGCTGAACTTCGACGCTCCGGAAACGCATGCTCGTTTCGTACAAGCCGTCAACGACTCGCATCCGCGGGTGCGACTAGAAGCCATTCGAGCTCTGGCCAAGGTTGGCAGCCTGGAGGCGGGAACTCTGGCCCTGCAGGTTCTCGAACATCCCATGGATCGCTTTCTCGATCACGCTCTTTTCTTGACCGTCAATGAGATGGCGGATCCCTTGATGCAGTTATTGGAGCAGCAGCAGTTTGAGGGAACCGACCAGCAATTAGATTTTATTCTGACCGCGATTGAGCCCGACAAAGCCAAACGCTTCTTGGCTCAGCGTTTGGCCAACGAGCCCCTGGCAAAAGATGGCAGTGGACCTTGGATCGAATTGATCGGCAAGACGGGAGGCCCCGAGGAACTCAATCTCTTGATGATGCAGGCGCTTTCCCGCGGCTTCGACGAAGAAGCAACCGAGCGCGCCGTCAACGCTCTGGTGATGGCCCAACGCTTGCGCAAGACGCGGCCGTCAAAACCTGCGTCTCTAGACAACTTATTTGGAATGCCGAGTGAGCCGGTCAGATTGGCGGCCATTCGACTGGCCGAGGTGTGGCAGGGACAGGGGTCCATGACGTCGCTCATTGATTTTGCGACCCGAGATTCGCTGAGCATGAAAGTTCGCTTGGCAGCCATTCAAGCTCTGAAGAGCATCGGTGGAAGCCAAGCTGTAGGTGCCTTGACGGCACTAGCCAACGATGAGCAAAACCAGGACATCTCGCGTGCGTCAACGCTTGCCTTGGCCGCGTTGGAAACCGACACCGCAATCAAGCCTTTCTTTGCCATACTCAGTAAGGCTAAGTCCGAAGCCGAGGCACTGGATCTATGGCGGGGCATTTTGGGAGTTCAAGGCATGGGCAATAAGCTGGCAGAGCAGCTGCAGAACCAGTCACTCAACGATGAGCAGCTGATGGCCGGTCTGAGATCTACCCGCGACGGAGGTCGCCAGGAATCCAGATTAGGCGACGTCTTAAGAGAATTGATGGGTGATTCGGCCGCGTCACTAATGACACCCGAGGCCATGCTCGCCTTAGCAAGTCGCGTGTCGGAAGGCGATCCCGCGCGGGGTGAAGGGATTTATCGAAGAACCGAACTGGCATGCGCGACCTGTCACGCGATTGGTGGCATCGGCGGAAAAGTGGGACCCGACATGACCAGTCTGGGAGCCAGCGCGCCGGTCGACTACCTGGTTGAGTCTCTGTTCATTCCCGACGCCAAAGTGAAAGAAGGCTATCATTCCTCGGTCGTGGTCACCGAAGACAATCAAATCATTAGCGGCATTGAAGTCGAAAGCACCGAGGACGAATTGGTGCTGAGGAATGCCCAGGATCGATTGATTCGCCTTCCCAAAATTGACATCGTCGGCAAAAAGCCCGGCCCCTCCTTGATGCCGGTGGGGGTCGTGGACCGATTGAGTGAACAGGAACAATTGGACCTATTGAGCTTTCTTTCGCAATTAGGAAAACCCGGTCCTTTCGACGCCAGTCAGGGGGGCGTTGCTCGCGAATATGGAGTTTTGGCTGGAACCCATCGTCGCGAACAGCAGGGAATCGAGCAGATTATCAGCGGCGAGATCGACGGTTGGCAACCATTAAAGTCCCTGGTAAACGGCGATCTACCCCGCCAGGAACTTGTGGAATTGACGCGTCAGCCGATCAACATCGCGTTGGTTCACGTGTATCTAAAGACTAGAATTGAAGTAGCTCGAGATACGACAGTCCGCTTGTCCGTGCCTACCAGTGTCGGCATGTGGGTCAACGGACAGCCTATTGAGGGTGACAGAGATTTTTCCACCGAATTGCCGACGGGCCAACATGTGGTGGTCATACGCTTGGACGCCAGGGATCTGCCTGAGCAGTTTCGATTGGAATCCAAGGATGTGACCTTTTTGGCTCTGGAAGATTAGTTGCCGTATTTGCCCCCCTAACCTGATTCGACTCCCGCCGACAACTACCGTGTAGCCACGCTCGCCAGAGCGTGGACGCTGCTGTCCGCTCGCCAGAGCGTGGTCCACGTTATCCACCGTCTGGCGACGGTGGCTACGGTTGGTAGTCGACCACGCTTTGGCGAGCGTGGCTACGGATTTTCATCTGCCGCCCGACCGAATTCATGCTTCGCAACGCGCAGCAGGGCTTGAAATCAACGAAGTGACAAAGAGAGGAACGATGGTTGGAGAAACCATGACGTACCGACTGATAGTCGCACAACTTCTATCCTGCGTGGTGCTGGCAGCCTCCGTTCGAGCAACGGACGATGCCATGACGCATTTCGAAAAAGAAATCCGTCCGGTGCTGGCAACGCGCTGTGTCCAGTGTCACGGAGCGAAAAAGCAAGAAGGCGGACTCAGGCTAGACTCGTTGCAAGCCATGTTGGCTGGGGGAGACAGTGGGCCGGCTATCGACATGGACGATCCAACGGAGAGTCTGCTGATGGAGGCACTCAACTACGAGAGCTACGAAATGCCTCCCGATGAGCAACTGCCCCAAACCACAATTCGTCAGTTTGCTAAATGGCTGGATGCGGGTGCCAAGTGGCCCGATCATGTGGGCCCGCTTCGTGACGAAGCCCACGAAGTTTCGGACAGTGATCGACAATGGTGGGCCTTCCAACCCGTCCAACACCCGCATCCACCGCAGTTGCAAGAGGATTCTTGGTGCAGCAACGAGATTGATCATTTTGTGCTTCAGCGACTGCGCGACCAGGTTATGCGCCCAGCACCCGAAGCAGACCGAGAGACTCTGATTCGCCGACTGTACTTCGATCTGATCGGATTACCTCCAACCCCGAAGGAGATCGACGCATTTGTTCGTGATACGAATGCGAACGCTTGGGAAGCAGTGGTCGATCGATTGCTGGCGGACGAACGCTACGGTGAACACTGGGCGCGGTACTGGCTGGATATTGTCCGATACAGCGAGTCCGATGGATGGAATCAAGATGCATACCGACCCGATATCTGGCGCTATCGCGACTACGTGGTGAATGCCTTCAACAACGACAAGCCCTATCCGCAATTTGTCCGCGAGCAACTGGCGGGTGACGAAATCGATTCGGACAATCCTGAACATTTGGTGGCTACGGGATTCCTGAGGCTGGGCATCTACGAGTACAACCAACGCGATGCGCGGGGACACTGGAATGACATCATGAACGAGATGACAGATGTCACCGGTGATGTTTTTCTGGGCATGAGCATGGCCTGCGCTCGCTGCCACAACCACAAATTTGATCCGCTTCCGCAGCAAGACTACTTCCGACTGCGGGCCTTTTTTGAGCCCATCGTTTGGCGCGACGACTTGGTCGCCGCGACGCAAGATGAGAAGCGCGAATATGAACGGCAGTTGGACAAATGGAATTCGGCGACCGCGGAAATCCAGGCCAAGATCGATGCGCTGCTCGCCCCGTACTACGACAAGAAGTGGAAATCCACGGTCGATAAATTTCCGTTGGATATCCAGGCTTGTTTCCATATGCCTGTGGAAGAACGCACCTCCTGGCAGCATCAAATGGCCTATCTGGTCAGCCGTCAGTTTATGGAAGAGGGCGGCGGACCTCTGAAAGCCATGAGCAAGGAAGACGTCGCCAAGCATGAAGCACTCAAGAAAGAACTGGCGGCCTTCGACGACATCAAACCTACCCCTCTACCAACGCTGATGGCAGCCACGGATTTCTCCGGAATGCTCTCACCCACCTTTGTGCAGGATGACCCGGACCGGGCTCCTGTATCGCCTGGCTTTCTCAGCGTCATGTCTCACCTGCCCTTGGGGAGCTCGGCGGTCGCCCATGTCTCCGTGCCATCTTCAACACACTTGGCCACAACCGCGATTCACTCCACAACAGATGTCGCATCGGAGCTGAACACCATAGCGACGCTCCGACCGGGGACTTCCGGCCGCAGAACGCGTTTGGCGGAATGGATCGGCGACGCGGGCAACCCGCTGACCACCCGTGTGATCGTCAATCGCATTTGGCAGCAACACTTTGGGGAAGGATTGGTCGCCACCCCCAATGATTTTGGGACGCAGGGTGCGCTTCCCAGCCATCCCGAGTTGCTGGACTGGCTGGCGGCCACCTTTGTCGACCAGGATGGTTGGAGTTTGAAGAAGCTGCACAAGCGGATCGTCATGTCCTCTACCTGGAGGCAGTCTGCAAGTCACCCGGAAGCTGGCGAGTACCAGGCCAAAGATCCCGCCGAAAAGCTCTTGTGGCGTTGGCGTGTCAAGCGCTTGCAAGCTGAGCAGATCCGGGACGCCATGTTGGCGGCCAGCGGCGAATTGCTCACCGACGTGGGCGGTCCGAGCGTGGAGGAAGACACGCCTCGGCGAAGCTTGTATGTGAAAAGCTTTCGCAATAAATACGACACCTTCCTGCACGGTTTCGACATGGCCAACGGCTTGAAAAGCGTGCCTATCCGTGACACGACCACCACCCCGCTTCAGGCCTTGCTGTTGATCAACGGTCAGTATGCATTGCAACGATCAGAAATCATGGCTCACAGACTGATTCAACTCGAATTAGAGCCCACGGAGACTGTCTCCCGATGTTTTCAATACACCTGGGGCCGACGGCCCAATCAACAAGAAATGAACAAGGCTCTCGACTTTCTCCACGCCGCGTCGGGTGAAGATGCTGGGCCACTGGACTCCGGCAGGCTTAGCGATTTCTGCCATGTACTGCTGAATTCCAACCCTTACTTGTATGTACGTTAGTGGGATTTTCCGATTAGTCCCGATGTGGAGCCAACTTCGCGGCAAGTTCAGAACGCTAACATGACGGGCCGTGAAGATCAAAGTGAATATTGACCAAGGATCCTGACATGCCAATGACAATGCACCACCGAAGAGGTTTTCTGCAGCAAAGCGGTCTGGGTCTTGGCGGCTTGGCATTGCAATGCATGCTCCACCAGGAGCGTGCTCGGGCTGAGTTTCACCATCGGCCTCTGGCAAAAAGCATTATCTGGTGTTTCATGGAGGGTGGCCCAAGCCATCTCGATCTGGTCGATCCCAAACCCTTGTTGAATCGTCTGGCCGGCCAACCGCTTCCCAGTAGTTTTCAAGAACCGATCACCGCCATGGGCGAAAAAGGGGCTCCCTTGCTAGCCGCCCCCAGGAAATGGAAACAGTACGGAGAAAGCGGTTTGTGGGCGGCCTCTGACTGGATGCCACACATTGCCGAGCATATGGATGACATCGCCGTCATTCGTTCCTGCTGGACCAATGGCATCAATCACTCGGGTGGTGTTTGCCAGATGAATACCTGCATCAATGTTGCCGGACGCCCATCTCTCGGAGCCTGGGTCAACTATGGCTTGGGGACCGCCAACGATAACCTGCCCTCGTTTGTGGTGATGTGCGATAACTCGGGCAGACCGGTTAATGGTCCAAGAAATTGGGGCAGCGGCTTCATGCCCGCGTCTCACCAGGGAGTGCGCATCGAAGGAAGCCAGGAAGAGCCGATCGCCAATCTGCACGCCCCTAAAGAAGTCTCACGCCGCAGAACGCAGGTCAAGCTGGAACTGCTGGGGGCCTTTAACGAAGCCTACGCCAGCGAGTACCCACAGCAAAGCGAATTGGAAGCGCGAATTCGCAGCTATGAACTCGCGTTTCGCATGCAGGCACAGGCGCCCGAAGCCGTCGATCTGAGCCAAGAAACGTCCCGCACACAATCGCTCTACGGTCTGGACCGCAAAGAGACGGAAGCCTTTGGTAGAAACTGCCTGCTCGCTCGTCGATTGGTGGAACGCGGCGTTCGCTTCGTGCAATTGTACAGCGGCACGGGCAGCAAGTGGGATTCCCATTCGGCCATTGAAAGCAACCACTCGCGACTCTGCCGGTCCATGGACAGACCCGTTGCCGGCTTGCTGCAGGATCTCAAAGAACGCGGGCTGTTGGAAGAAACGCTCGTCGTTTGGGGCGGTGAGTTTGGCCGAACGCCGATGAGCGAAAAAGGGGATGGGCGCGACCACAATCCCACCGGCTTCTCCATCTGGATGGCGGGCGGCGGTGTCCGCGGCGGGCAAACCATCGGCGCCACCGACGAACTTGGACTGTATGCTGTCGAAGACAAGATGCATGTTCACGACATCCACGCTTCCATTCTTCATTTACTCGGCATCGATAACATGCGTCTCACCTTCGATCATCGTGGCCGCATCGAACGTCCAACGATCAATGAAGGCAGATTCAATCGCAAGCTCATTACCGGCTAGATCATGACCATTCCAAAACACGGATTCATTCAGCTCTGCTTGTGGATAGGCACTTTCCAGGCTTTGCCCGCACAATCCCAAGACTTGGCCTTTCGCGATCTGTTCAATGGTCAGGATCTGAGTGGTTGGATCGATGTGAACACGTCTCCCGAAACATGGTCCGTACGAGACGGCATGTTGATTTGCACGGGCAAACCGATCGGAGTCATGCGAACCGACCGCCAGTACGAAAACTTCATCATTGAAGTGGAATGGCGGCATATGCAACCTGGCGGAAACTCAGGCATTTTCTTGTGGTCCGACGCCGTGCCGGGAAAGAATCGATTGCCGCTGGGAATGGAAGTCCAGATGCTGGAACTCGATTGGGTTCGCCAGCACCCGCGTCCCGACGGCAGCCTTCCGCCAATCGCCTATGTGCATGGTGAATTGTTTGGAGCCGGTGGAATGACCGCCACTCCCGAGAATCCTCGTGGCCAGCGGAGCAAGTCACTGGAGAACCGCTGCAAGGGAGTCGGCCAGTGGAACCACTATGTGATCGTAGCCGTGGATGGATCGGTCAAACTGGCTGTCAACGGCAAGTTCGTCAATGGCATTCGCGATGCGTCATTCAGAAAAGGCTACATCTGCCTGGAGGCTGAGGGCAGCGAGATTCATTTTCGCAACCTGCGAATCATGGAACTCCCAGGCGGAATGGCGAACGCATCCAATACCACGCCCGTGCTGTTAACGCAAAACCAGCAAGCTCCTCGACAAGGAAATCCGGTGCTGCAACCCGTCGATGACGTGCCCGGCCTGCCGCGTGTGTTGCTCATCGGCGATTCGATATCCATGGGCTACACCTTGCCGGTTCGGCAGATGCTCAAGGACGAAGCCAATGTGCATCGGCCATTAACCAACTGCGGCCCAACCATCAAAGCCCTATCAGAATTGGATGACTGGCTTGGTGATGAGAAGTGGGATGTCATCCACTTCAATTTCGGACTGCACGATCTGAAGTATATAGGACCGGCTGGACAGAACCTGGCCGATCCTGAGGCGGCCGACAGTCACCAACAAGTCCCCCCGGATGCCTATCGAGAGAACTTAAAAACGATTGTTCGCAGGCTGAAGGAGACGGGCGCCAAGCTGATATGGCGGACGACCACACCCGTGCCTGAGGGCGCAGCCGGTCGTGTCCCCGGTGATGCCGCCAAATACAATCAGATCGCCGCCGCCATCATGGCTGAAGAGAACGTCCCAGTGGATGATCAGTACACTTTCGCACTAGAACGACTGACGGAAATCCAGCGGCCCGCAAATGTCCATTTTACTCCTGAAGGCTCGCAACTCTTGGCCGAGCAAGTCGTCAAAGCCATTCGCGCGGCACTGATGATCGATAAGCCCTAGTAGTGCTCTGTCAATATTGATAATTAGGATCAGCCGCAGTGCGTTAGCACACGGGCCACCATAAATTGCCTTTTGAATCAAGCTTAGCTGGACTGGGCCACTTTGCGACCGATGGTAACCCGAAGCGTAAGTTTTGAAGTTGCGCTAGATCCAAGTTACTCTCCCGCTTGCGGGAGAGTCGGGCCCGGGCACCCGCGAAGCGGTCGGGGCCCGGAGAGGGTCGGTTCTCCCCCTCTCCGGCCGTCCCGACCAGTCGGGATC